>JAKOOD010000502.1 GCA_022701635.1 Burkholderiaceae bacterium
GCGGCGCCGGATCGGGTGCCTGGGCGGGCGGCTGCGCCGGTGCCGGCAGTGGCGGCGTGGCCTGGGCCGCGATCCAGCGTTCGACTTCCCGCTCCAGCAGGTCGAGCGGCAGCGCGCCCTGGCCCAGCACGGCCTCGTGGAAGGCGCGCGCGTCGAAACGCCCGGCAAGCAGCCCCTGGGCCTTGCGCCGCAGCGCCAGGATGCGCAATTGGCCGATTTTATACGCCAGCAGTTCGCCCGGATGGGCAATGGCGCGGTCGACTTCGGCCTCGTTGTCGAACGGCGGATTGGCGGTGGTCGCGTTCAGGTAGTCGAGCGCCTGCTGCCGGGTCCAGCCGCGCGCATGGATGCCGGTGTCGATCACCAGGCGGGCGGCGCGCAGCAATTCGTCGGCCAGGCGTCCGAAATCCGAAAACGGATCGCGCATCAGGCCCAGTTCGGGCCCGAGGCCTTCGGCATACAGCGCCCAGCCTTCGCCGTAGGCGCCGTACCAGGCGTTGCGGCGGAACGGCGGCAGGTCGGGGATCGACTGGGCGCGCGCCACCTGCAGGTGGTGGCCGGGCACGCCCTCGTGCAGGACCAGGGTCTCGACTTCCCACAGCGGACGCGTATCCAGGCGCGCCGTGTTGACCACCAGCGCCGCCACGCGCGCGGCGTTGCCCGCCTCGTAGGCGGCGCCGCCCTGGCCGGCCTGCGCATCCTGCAGCGGCTTGACCGCCAGCTCGTCGGGCGGAATGTTCGCAAATAGCAGCGGCAGGTGGGAATAGACGCGGGCCAGGGTACGCCGGTAACGGTTCAGCAGCGCCTCCGCATCGGTGGTGAACAGGCGCGGATCGCTGCGCGCAAAGACGAAGAACTGGGGCAGGGTGCCGCGAAAACCGGTGCGCTGGATGGCCGGCGCCATCTCGGCGCGGATGCGTGCCACTTCCTTCAGGCCGAGCGCGTGGATCTCGGCCGGCGTCAGGGCGGTGGTGGTGGCGTTCTTTACCAGCAGCGTGTACCAGGACGGACCGCCGGGCAGGCTCGATGCGGCGATCGTCGGGCGCGCCGCCGGCAGGTAGTCGTTGCGGATGACGTCTTCCAGCTTTTGCAGCGCCGGCGCCAGCGCCTGGACGGCAGCCGCGCCGTCGGCGGCCAATTGGGCGCGCACCTCGGCGGGGATGGTGGCCGGCAGGCGCCGCAAGGGGGCGGAGACGGCGCCGTCGGCCAGGTGCTCGCGCAGGCTGCGCAGCTGGTCCGGCACGCCGGCCATGATGCGCTTCGGCGCGACCCAGCCGGTGCGCATCCCCTCATGCAGCTGCTCGACGATGCCGTCGATGTGGCGCGGCAGCGCCTGCAGGCGCGCCAGGTAGTTGCGGTAGTCGGCCTCGGTGACGAAGGGCATCTGGGCGACCAGGCGCGGGAAGCGGAACTGGATGCCGTCCTGGACGCTGATCGGCTGCGGATCGAAGGGCACGACGTTGGCGATGGCCAGGCGCCTTTCCTTGTCGGCCACGAACAGCTCCCAGGACAGGCGCTCCTGGCCTGTCAATTGGGCCGGGTCGAGCTGGCGCGCCAGCTCGAGCATGCGGCGCTCGTGCTCGACCGCTTTCAGCGCGCCGGCCAGCGAGCTGTCGGCCAGCTGGGCATCGTAGCGGTGGTCGCCGACGGCGGTGGCGAATGCCGGCTGGTGCTTCAGGCGCCATTGCCAGTCGCGCTCGAACAGGGCGCGCGCCTGGCCGGGGACGTCGGCAGGGAGTTCGGCGGCGCTTGCCGGCAGCGGCGCCAGCAGCAGGAGGATCGACAGCGGCGTCGACAGCGGCATCGACAGCAGCGGGGTCAGCAACAGCGGCAGCGCGGCCGCCAGCAGCCGCGCCGCGCGCTGCCGGGCCGCGGGCAGTCGGGTTCGAGGCATGCGGGGCTCCGGGGATGGGGCACCCATTGTAACAAAGGCGCACAACGGGCTGCGCCGGGTGGCCTGCGCCATCCCGTGCGTGCGCATTGTGTGGCACACTGCGCCGGATTGAATATTTGTCAGGAAACCATGAGCATCATTAAAGACATGCCCTATGAATGGTGGGTCGGCCTGCGCTACACGCGCGCCGGCAAGCGCAGCGGGCGTAACCGTTTCATTTCCTTCATTTCGTGGATCTCGGTGGCCGGCATCGCGCTCGGGGTGGGGGCGCTGATCGTGGTGCTGTCGGTGATGAACGGTTTTCAGAAGGAAGTCACCGACCGCATGCTGTCGGTGGTGGCGCACATCGAAGTGTTCGACGCGCGCGGCGTGCTGCCGGACTGGCGCCGCTCGGCCAGCGAGGCGCTGCGCAATCCGGGTGTGCGCGCCGCCGCGCCCTTCGTCGACATGCAGGGCATGCTGGTGGTCGAGGGCACCATGAAGCCGGCGCTGGTGCGCGGCGTGCTGCCCGCCGAGGAAGCCAAGGTGTCGAAGGTGGCGCAGCACTCGGCCGCATTCGCGGCCTTGCAGCCGGGGTCGTTCAACATCGTGCTGGGCAATGAACTGGCCGAAGCGCTCGGCGTCAAGGCCGGCGACCGCCTGACGATGCTACTGGCGCCGGGCGGCGCGCAGGGGCAGGCGGTGCAGGGCGGGCAGCTGGCCGGTGCGCCGCGTTCGCGCACCTTCACGGTGGCCGGTACCTTCAAGGCCGGGCACTTCCAGTTCGATTCCTCGCTCGCCTTCGTCAGCCTGGAAGACGCGATGGCCGTGCAGGGCTTGCCGGCGCCGTCCGGCCTGCGCCTGCACCTGGCCGACCTGTATGCGGCGCCCCAGGTGGCGGCCGAGCTGCAGCACAGCATGTCCGGGGAGCTGATCATGCGCGACTGGTCGCAGGTGAACGCGATCTGGTTCGCGGCGGTCGGCTCGCAGAAGCGCATGATGTTCATCATCATCACGATGATCGTGGCGGTGGCCGCGTTCAACCTGGTGTCGACGCTGGTGATGGCGGTGCGCGACAAGCAGGCCGATATCGCGATCCTGCGCACGCTGGGGGCGTCGCCGCGCTCGATCATGAAGATCTTCGTGGTGCAGGGCACGCTGGTCGGCGTGCTCGGGACGCTGCTCGGGGTCGGCCTCGGGGTGCTGGTGGCGCTCAACGTCGACGTGATCGTGCCCTTCATCGAACGCGTGTTCGGCCTGCACTTCCTGTCGAAGGACATTTATTTCATCAGCGAGATCCCGTCCCAGCTGCGCTGGGCGGACGTGGGCTGGAGCGGCGGGGTGTCGATCCTGCTGGCGTTCGTGGCGACGCTGTATCCGAGCTGGTCGGCGTCGAGATTGCATCCCGCGGATGCGTTGCGCTACGAGTAGAACGCCCGCTGCAACTTGGGGCGGCGCGGCAGCGGCCTGCTCCCGGGCGGTCCCGGCGTTCTAGCGTGACGCTTGCCGCGGCGCGCGGCCCCCGCTGACGCGCTCGATGCCGCCGAGGTCGCGCCAGCTCTGCACCTCGGTGTAGCCCTGCTGCTCGAGCAGCGCGCGCACCGCGGCCGCCTGGTCGTAGCCGTGTTCCAGCAGCAGCCAGGCACCCGGTTCCAGGCGCGCCTGCGCGCCCTCGGCGATGCTGCGCAACGCCGACAGGCCATCGGCGAAATCGGTCAGGGCGCCGCTCGGTTCGAAACGCAGGTCGCCCTGCGACAGGTGTTGGTCGCCGGCCGCGATGTAGGGTGGATTCGAGACGATCAGATCGAAGGTCTCGCCCGGCGCCAGGGCCGCGAACCAGTCGCTTTGCAGGAAGCGTACGCGCGCGCCGTTGGCATCCGCATTCGCCTGCGCCACCGCCAGCGCCGCCGGGCTGAGGTCGAGCGCGCTGACCGCGGCATCGGGCCGGGTGTGGGCCAGCGCCACCGCGATGGCGCCGCTGCCGGTGCCCATGTCGAGCAGGCGGCAGCGCTGTCCCGGTTGCGGCAGGCGTTCGAGCGCCAGTTCGACGATCAGTTCGGTGTCGGGGCGCGGGATCAGGACCGCCTCGCTGACCTGGAACTCGAGGCCGAAGAATTCGCGCTTGCCGACGATGTAGGCGATCGGCTCGCCGTCAAACCGGCGCCGCACCAGCGCGTTCAGGCGCGCCGTCTCCTCCTCGTCCAGCGCACGTCCGGCCTGGGTGATCAGCTGGACCCGCGTCAGCCCGGTCGCATGGCACAGCAGGATGCGGTTTTCGAGCGGGTCGAGCGGCAGCGCTGCCTGCGCCGCGCCGACCGTGGTGCCGGGAACGAGTGGGGACGGCGCGGCCATCAGCGTGCGCGGCGCGCCAGCACCCAGACCAATGCCAGGCCCAGGAGCACGAACCACAGCGCCGACCACTGCGGCACCGACAGGCCGAGCACGTCGTCCAGCGCCGCTTCGCACAGGCCGTCGGCGCGGAACACGTAGGGCAGCAGGGTCGCGGTCGGAATCTTGTTCAGGACCGTCTCCATCGGATCGATACCGCAGGAAAAGCCCGGGTGCGCGAGCACGTACAGGTGCTTGCCGGCCACGCCGAGCCCGCCCAGCGCCGACAGCAGGGCCACGCCAGTCCACACTTTGATCTTGCCGGCAAAGGCGCCGATTAGGCTGAAGATGGCCACGCCCAGGAACAGGTAGCGCTGGATGATGCACAGCGGGCAGGGCAGCATGTCTTTCGCGTGCTGCAGATACAGGGCGGCGCCGACCAGGGCGAGGCTGACGGCAGCGATGAGAAGCAGGATCTTGCGGGAGGCGGGCATGAAGCTTTTCCTGATGTAAGTGATCTTGCGATTTTCGCACATTGCGACCCCAATTCGGGGTCAGAGCACAATCGGCGAAAAATTCGGGGTCAGAGCAAAAATTCTGCTCTGACCCCGAATTGTCAATCGCCGAGGGCGGCCAGCAGTTCGGCCTGGTGCTCGGCCGACAGTGCGGTCGTCAGTTCGTTCAGGTCGCCGTCCATGATCATGTCGAGTTTATACAGCGTCAGGTTGATGCGGTGGTCGGTCAGGCGGCCCTGCGGGAAGTTGTAGGTGCGGATGCGCTCGCTGCGGTCGCCGGAGCCGATCAGGCTTTTACGGGTCGCGGCTTCTTCCCGCTGCTGTTCGCGCAGCTGCACGTCCTTGATGCGCGCGGCCAGGACTTTCATGGCCTGCGCCTTGTTCTTGTGCTGGCTGCGGTCGTCCTGGCACTCGACCACGATCCCGGTCGGCAGGTGGGTGATGCGCACCGCCGAGTCGGTCTTGTTGATGTGCTGGCCACCGGCGCCGGACGCGCGATAGGTGTCGATGCGCAGGTCGGCCGGGTTGATGTTGACGTCCTCGACCTCGTCCGCTTCCGGCATCACCGCCACCGTGCAGGCCGAGGTGTGGATGCGGCCCTGGGTCTCGGTGGCCGGCACGCGCTGCACCCGGTGGCCGCCGGATTCGAATTTCAGTTTCGAATACACGCCGTTGCCGATGATGCGCGCGATCACTTCGCGGTAGCCGCCCAGGTCCGAGCTCGACTCCGACACGATTTCCACCTGCCAGCGGTTGCGCTCCGCATAGCGCGTGTACATGCGCAGCAGGTCGCCGGCAAACAGCGCCGATTCGTCGCCGCCGGTGCCGGCGCGGATCTCGAGGAAGATGTTGCGCTCGTCGTTCTCGTCCTTCGGCAGCAGCATGGTCTGCAGCTCGAGGTCGAGCTGGGCCAGACGGCCCTTGGCGGCTTCGATCTCGTCCTGGGCGAATTCCTTCATCTCCGGGTCCGCCAGCATGTCCTGCGCCGCGCCAATGTCGCCCTGGGCGGTCTGGTACTGGTGGTACACGGCCACCAGCGGCCCCAGTTCGGCGTGCTCGCGGTTCATCTTCCTGAAATTGTCCATATTGGCGGTGGCGCCTTCGGACATCAGGAGCTCGTCCAGTTCGACGAGGCGGTTGGCCAGTTGGTCCAGCTTGGCCAGCATGGATGGTTTCATAGTGTAGTAGACAAGAGAGGACGGACGGGCCGCGCAGGGCGGCAGGGCGCGCGGCACGATCGCTGCCGCGCACATGGGCAAACGACAGAGGAGGACGCTAACGGCGGCCGCGGAACAGCTGGGGCAGCAGGCTGGCCAGGCGCGCGCGCTCGTCGCCCTGGGCGCGGTGCAGCGCCTGCTGCGGGCCGTGCAGGAACTTGGCGGTGAGCCCCTTCGACAGCGCTTCCAGCACCGCCTCGATGTCCTCGCCCTTGGCCAGCAGCTTTTTCGCGCGCTCCAGTTCGGCCAGGCGCAGGACTTCGCTGGACTCGTGCAGGTCGCGGATGACCGGCACCACGGCGCGGTCGCCGACCCAGTGCATGAACGATTGCACGCGTGTTTCGATGATGGCTTCGGCCTGGGCCACGGCGGCTTGCCGGCTTTCGACGCCGCTGCGCACGACGTCGGCCAGGTCGTCGACCGTGTACAGGAACACGTCGTTCAGCTTGCCGACTTCGGGTTCGATGTCGCGCGGGACCGCCAGGTCGACCATGAACATCGGCCGGTGGCGGCGCGCCTTGACCGCGCGTTCGACCAGGCCCTTGCCGATCAGCGGCAGGGTCGACGCCGTCGACGAGATCACGATGTCGAACTGCGGCAGCAATTCCGGCAAATCGGCCAGGCGGATCGCGCGGCCGGAAAAACGGTTGGCGAGCAGCTCGCCGCGCTCCAGCGTGCGGTTGGCGATCGTGATCGATTTCGGATTCTGGGCCGCGAAGTGGGTGGCGCACAACTCGATCATTTCGCCGGCGCCGATGAACAGCACGTTCTGTTCACTGACGCTGTCGAAGATGCGCTCCGACAGGCGCACCGCCGCCGCCGCCATCGACACGCTATGGGCGCCGATCTCGGTCGTGCTGCGCACTTCCTTCGCCACCGCGAAGCTGCGCTGGAACAGCTGGTGCAGGTAGGTGCCGAGGCCGCCGACCTGGTCGGCCACGCGCACGGCATCCTTCATCTGGCCCAGGATCTGGGCTTCGCCGAGGACCATCGAATCGAGGCCGGAGGCGACGCGGAAGGCGTGGCGCACGGCGTCGTGCTGCGGCAGCATGTACAGGTGCGGACGCAGTTCGGAAAAATTCAGCTGGTGATAATCGGCGAGGAAGCGGGCGGAAGCATCGAGCGGATCGGGCGCGCCGCTGGCGGCATACATCTCGGTGCGGTTGCAGGTCGAGAGCAGGGCCGCTTCGTCTTCGCCGTGGCTATTGAAACGCGCAAACCAGCCGCGCGCCGCCTGCACCGCCTCACCCAGCTGCTCAGGCGCCAACGCCAGTTGCTCGCGTAGCGAGACCGGGGCGGTGGTGTGATTGAGGCCAACGGCAAGGAGTTGCATGGGTGATCAAAAAACGGGCAGTCCGGTCATTATACCCGGATGTGCGCAGGGTTTCAGGGCAGGCCCAAGCCGGGGGCGGGACGCCACTCAGGCGCCCAGTTTTTCCAGGCGGTAACCATAGCTGTATACCGGCACCAGGCGGAAACCGTTCTCCGGGCGCAGGCGCAGCTTATTGCGCACGCGCGAGACGTGGGTGTCCATGGTACGCGACGGTACCGCGGTTTCGCGCACCCAGATCGACTCGTGGATGTAGGCGCGCGACAGCGGCCGGCCGAGATTCCGGAAAAACAGCAATGCCAGGTTGAATTCCTTGTGCGTCACATCCACCTGTTCACCATCCATCATCAGGCGGCCGGGACGGGTCTCAAAGATATAAGGACCGAATTGCAATTGTTCAGCGCCATTCTGGGACGGGTAGGCACGGCGCAGCAGGGCTTGTACGCGCGCTACCAGTTCACCGCGGCGCAGCGGCTTGACCAGGTAGTCGTCGGCGCCGGCGGTCACGCCGGCCACGATGTCGTCCTCGGCGGCGCTGCCGGCCAGGAACATGGTCGGGGTATTCGCCGCCATTTTTTCCTTGGCACGGCGCAGTACTTCCTGGGCCGGCACGTCGTTGATCTGCCAGTCGAGGATCAGCAGGTCGGTGCTGTCCTTGCGAAGGTTACCAAGAAGCTCTTTGCCACTGTCAAACGATTGGCAGCTGTGGCCGGCGCCATTCAGGACTTGGCAGATCAAATCTGCCTGGGTGGTGTCGTTATCCAGTACTGCAATTCGCATAATAAGGCGGTCTCGGCTTGGGGGTGGGAAAGCGTGAAGCCCAGGTGTAGGATCGATCCTACAACTTATTTCCGAATATAACAGACTTTTAAAATAAAGCCACACACCCGCAATCAAAATTCACATTTCCGTTGGTGAATTGCGTCACACTTGTGTCCGTTTGGCATCAAACTCGTAGTTACAATCATATCGACCATCAGGATAGGAGTTTTGCATGTTTCTAAAAAAGAAGAAAGATACTGAACAGGTTTTACTGCCGGTGGCCAGCGAGGACATCGAACGGGTACGCGCGCATTGCCGTGCCCTGGTGCGCAAACGCGCCATGATTTCAGCTGGCGTGGGCGCGGTGCCGATCCCCGGGATCGACATGGTGGCCGACCTCGGCAGCTTCGCCTCGATGGTCGAGGACATCAACCTCGCCTTCGGCCTGACGCCGGAACAGATCGAACGCTTGCAGCCGCGCATGCGGGTGGCGGCCTACGAGGCGGTGGGGGCGCTGGGCGGGATGCTGGTGGGTAAGCTGGTGACGCGCGAACTGGTGATCAAGCTGCTGCAGAAGTCGGGTGCCAAACTGGCCGCGAAATCGGCCGCCAAGGTGGTGCCGCTGGCCGGCCAGATCGCTTCGGCCGCGATCGGCTTTACGCTGTTCCGCCAGATGGGGAACCAGCACGTCGAAGCCTGCGTCCGGGTGGCGCGCGAGGTGGCCGACAAGGTGCCGCATGGGCCGGCCTGAAATGGAAAAACCGCCGGCAGCTCAGGCTGGCGGCGGTCGGTGCGTCAGGAGGCGGATGCGGTATCTGGCCGGATCAGGCGTCCGGCAAGACAACGTTGACGTCGAGCACTTCCAGGTTGCCCTGGCGGTCGAGCGAGATCTTGATGTCTTCGGCGCTGACCTTGGTGTACTTCGAAATCACTTCGATCAGCTCACGGTGCAAGGCCGGCAGGAAATCCGGCCCGGCGCGGTCGGTGCGCTCGCGGGCGATGATGATCTGCAGCCGTTCCTTGGCCGCTGTCGCACTTTTCTGTTTCTGAGGAAACAGGAATGAAAGCAAAGCCATATCACTTTACTCCAAACAGGCGCTTCATCAGGCCTGGTTTTTCGTAATTGGTGAAGCGCAACGGAATCTCTTCGCCAAGGAAGCGGCCGACCACGTCCTGGTAGGCTTGCGCGACGTCGGTATCCTTGAAGTGGATTGCCGGATTGCCCTGGTTCGACGCGTGCAGCACGGCTTCCGATTCCGGAATGATGCCGATCAACGGAATGCGCAGGATTTCCTGCACGTCCTGGTAGGACAGCATTTCGTCGGCTTCGACACGGCGCGGCGAATAGCGCGTGATCAGCAGGTGTTCCTTGACCGGCTCGCCGCCGCTCTGGGCGCGGCGCGACTTGGCCTGCAGGATGCCGAGGATGCGGTCGGAATCGCGTACCGACGAGACTTCCGGATTGGTGACGATGATCGCCTCGTCCGCGAAGGTCAGCGCCATCAGCGCGCCGTGCTCGATGCCGGCCGGCGAATCGCAGATGATGTATTCGAAGCCCATCTGCACCAGCTCGTTCAGCACGCGCTCGACGCCGTCTTCGCTCAGTGCATCCTTGTCGCGCGTCTGCGAGGCCGGCAGGATGAACAGGTTTTCGCAGTGCTTGTCCTTGATCAGCGCCTGGGTCAGCGTGGCTTCCTTGTTGATCACGTTGATCAGGTCGTACACCACGCGGCGTTCGCAGCCCATGATCAGGTCGAGGTTACGCAGGCCGACGTCGAAGTCGAGGACGGCGGTCTTGTGACCGCGCAGCGCCAGGCCGGTCGAGAAGCTCGCGCTGGAAGTAGTTTTGCCCACACCGCCCTTGCCGGACGTTACAACGATAATTCTTGCCATGACAAATAGATGTCCTTAATTATTTTGGATCTGGTCAATGCTGGATGCGTAAGCACTCAATGCCGATTGGCCGAACCCAGCGATGATATATCGATTCGGTCGCCGACCAAACGGATTTGTACCGGCGTGCGCGCCATGTCGGCCGGCACGCCTTCGTCGAAGGTCCGGTACACACCCGCGATCGACACCAGTTCCGGTTCCAGCTGCAATGCGAAGATACGCGCATCGGCATTGCCCGAGGCGCCCGCCAGGGCACGCCCGTGCAGCGGCGCATACACGTGGATACTGCCGTCGGCGATGATTTCGGCGCCGTTGTTGACCACTGCGGTGATGATCAGGTCGGTACCGCGCGCATAGATGCGCTGGCCGGCACGCACCGGGGTGTCGATGATCAGGGCCTGGGCCGGGGCCGACGGCGCGGTCGGGGCAGGCGCGGGGACCGGCACCACCGGCGCGGGTGCGGACTCGGCGACAGGCGCGGCCGCGCTCGCCACCGCATGGTCGCGCGCGCCGCCCGTTCGGGTGCCGCTGGAGCCATCGTCCAGGAACAGGTCGTGGGCACGGATGATGTCGTGCAGCCCGGCCGGCGCGCCGCGCACGGCGACCGCATTCAGGCGGTATTTCTTGAGCAGGCGAACCAGGGATTCCCAATCGATCTGCCCGGCCTCGTCGGCGATGGCGGCAATGTCGATGACGGCAAACTCATCTTCGAAAAAGTCGGCCACGCCGCCGGTCATCTGCCTCAGCGCGGCATCGATCGCGATCGGATCGGCCGAATGCAGAATGGTCGAAATGGCGACGACCGTGGAGATCTTGATTTCGATGGGAAGGGATGTCGGGGTCTTGGACATAGATAGTTCTGGTTGGCACAAGCCCGTGCATTCTACTTTGAAATTTCCATGAACGGGAAAGGCTTTTGACCCTTT
>JAKOOD010000514.1 GCA_022701635.1 Burkholderiaceae bacterium
GCTATAGCCTACCTGGCTGAAGGTTTTCGGGTCGAACTGCGCCTTCACGTCGATGAAACAGCCACCGTCGTTGAGCTTGGCGCAGAACTCGTCGGACGAGTGTTGCATCACCTCGCGGTGCCCGACCGCCACCACCATCGCGTCGCCGCGCGGCAGGCTGTCCCAGTTCCAGCTCGATCCCGTATTCGTGGCGCGCCTGGCCCGGATCGGCCAGCGGGTCGTGCACGTGCACATCGCAGCCATAGGACGCCAGCTCGTGCGCGATGTCGGCCACCTTGGAATTGCGCAGGTCCGAGCAGTTTTCCTTGAACGTCAGGCCAACCACGTTGACGGTCGAGCCCTTGACGTGGAAACGTATGCTCGCGGTCGCCCGGATTGATGCGTTCCGGCGAAAAACCGATGTGGAAGTCACGCCGCCAGCGCATGCCGGACTGGCGCTCGAGGATCGGAATGCAGATTTCCTCGGTGGCGCCCGGATACACGGTCGACTCGAACACCACGGTCGCCCCGGGCTTCATGTGACGGCCGATCAGCGTGGTGGCGCCGGCCAGCGGCGTGAAATCCGGCTGGTGGGCGCCGTCGACCGGGGTCGGTACCGCGACGATGATGGAATCGGCGGCATCCAGGCACGCCGGATCGGTCGTGAATGCGAGCTGCGCCGCCGCAGCCAGGTCGGCAGCCGCGACTTCCCCGCTGGGATCGACGCCGCTGCGGTAATGCGTGATCTTGGTGGCGGACAAATCGAAGCCGAGCGTCCTGCCCCGCTTGCCGAATGCGACTGCCAGTGGCAAACCAACGTACCCGAGTCCGACTACTGCAACGACTGCTTCTGCATGCATTTTATCGGTTCCGATCCAATTTTTGCAAATTGTATAACATTTAATATAACACGGAAAAACCGATACTTCCCAGCAAAAGTACGTGAATTGTCAAATAGAAACAACAACTTACCAGCCATGACAGGCCTTGCGACCTCCACGCGATGATGCCTGATGCGCACCCGAACCATAAAATACTGCCATTTTCTCAAGGGAAGTATTCGGCTACTGTGATCCTTTGGGCAACATTCTTATGCCCAGAGCATGTAATAGTATCATTTCCGACGGCGCGACCACAGGCGCCCATCTATCGTGCGCAACATTGCAGACACAATATTGCACAACGCGACAAATGGAGACGGATACGCGGCTGCGCGCGTGAAGATGCGCATGAAGGCAAAACAAGGAAGAAAAGGAAGAAAACAGGAAGAAAAGATGGCGCGGCTGGCTGGGATCGAACCAGCGACCCTTGGCTTCGGAGGCCAATACTCTATCCACTGAGCTACAGCCGCGCTGAGAGTGATGCGAAGGATACAGTCTTTCCCGACCGTCGTCTATGGGAACCGGCGCTGGCGGCCAGTAATTGCGTTTCCATTAACGATTTTTGGGTCTATAATCGGGCGCGGATGGTATTGCAAACAAGCATCCGCAGCGCAGGAGACAGGTTTTTTTAATTAGATTAAGGAAATCATGAGCGACGCACACAATGAACAGCAATCCCTGATCCAGACACCCAAGCAACTCATCGTTGCAGTCGCAGGTTTCTTCCTCGTCATCGTCATCGGCATCATCCTGCTCGTCACCTTCGTCACCAATACCCATCTGCAGGGGGCCGGCTCGGAACAGACCGCGCAAGCCATCGGCGCCCGCATCCGCCCGGTGGCCGACGAGGGCTTCACTTTTAAAGATGCCAACGCCCCGAAGGTCTTGCAGAGCGGCCAGGCCGTGTACACCGCGGTGTGCGCGGCCTGCCACGGCAGCGGCGCCGCCGGCGCCCCCAAGCTGGGCGATGCCGGCGCCTGGGGCGCACGCATCAAGCAGGGCTACGACACGCTGGTCCAGCACGCCGTGCAAGGCATCCGCCTGATGCCGGCCAAGGGCGGCAATCCGGACCTGGACGACATCGAAGTGGCACGTGCCGTGGTCTACATGAGCAACCAGGCGGGCGCCAAGTTCAAGGAACCGGAAGCGCCCGCCCCCACTCAGCAGGCGGCGGCCCCTGCGGCCGGCGCACCTGCCGTGGCGGAGCCTGCTGCGGCGGCCGCACCCGCTGCACCCGCCCTGGCTGCGGCAACGCCGGCAGCCGCTCCTGCCAGTGCCAGCGCCAGCGTCGATACCGGCAAGGCCCTGTTCAACACGGCCTGCATCGCCTGCCACGGCGCCGGCATCGCGGGCGCGCCGAAGGTCGGCGACAAGGCCGGCTGGGCAGCACGCATCGCCCAGGGCAATGCGGTACTGTACGACCATGCGATCAAGGGTTTCCAGGGCAAGGCCGGCGTGATGCCGCCGAAAGGCGGTTCGGCGGCACCGGATGCCGACGTCCGGGCGGCCGTCGACTACATGGTAGCGGCGGCAAAATAAGCCGGCCGCCGGGCTGCCGGCCGCCGGCTACGACGCGGCCTGGCGGCGCGTAAACACGGCGTACTTCGACATGGCGAAGTTGAACGCCAGTGCAACGGCCGAGCCGGCCGCAACGGCCAGGAACAGGTTCAGCGTGCTGTGGTCGGTCAGCCAGAGCCAGATCGTATAGACGATCACGTTGATGCCGCCGCCGAGGCTGGTCAGCAGCAGATACTGCGCCCATTCACGCAGCGAGCCCTGCCCCTGCTGGACGAAGGTGAAATGCCGATTGGCCTTCCAGGTCACGGTGGCGGCAATCACGAACGAGAGGAGCCGGCCGCTGACCGTTCCCAACCCCAGCACCTTGACGCCCAGATACAGCATGGAAAAGTCGGTGACGAAGCCGAGCGCACCGACCATGCAAAAGCGCAGGAACTGTTTCAAGTCCGTTTTCCAAGCATGGCACCGACCGAGGGCACCGTGAGGTACGCCAGGCGCTTCAGTTCGCGCCGCCCGTGGGTGACCGTGTCCAGGATCAGGCCGCAGGTGAGCGCCAGGAAGCCCAGCAGCATCGTGCTTGCCGCCAGCACGGCGGTCGGCAGGCGCGGCACCAGGCCGGTCTGGAGGTAGGTCAGCAGCACCGGCAGCGACAAGCCCAGCGACAGCAGGGCCAGCAGGGCGAAAATGATGGTGAAGAAGAACAGCGGGCGATCGTTCTTGAACAGCTTGGTG
>JAKOOD010000019.1 GCA_022701635.1 Burkholderiaceae bacterium
ACCGACGGACGGCCTTCCGGATCGTCGGCGCTGACGATTTCGCCGGCCGGCTTGTGGTACACCAGCACGCGCGGCGGCTTGTTGTTGTTGACGCGGCGCTGCAACACCTTGCCGTTGATGCGCACGGCGTCGGTCGGCAGGATGCGCTGGCCGATGTGGGCCGGCTCGCCGTTCACCGACACGCGGCCGGCCACGATCAGCTCTTCCATGTCGCGGCGCGAACCGAGGCCGGCTTCGGCCAGCACCTTGTGCAGCTTGGGCGCGTCGTCTTCGGCGGTCAGGTCGCGGCGCACCTTGGACGCCTGTCCCTGGCCACGGCCGCCCTCGTTGGCGTCGAAGGCATCCGACGTGACGAAGGAGAACACGGCATCGGCTTCATTGCCCTTGCCGCCTTTGTTGTCCTTGCCGCCCTTGGCATTGCGGCCCTTGACCTGCTTGCCCTGCGGATTCTGGCCTTGCTGACCTTGCTGGCTTTGCTGGCCCGGCTGGGCTTGCTGGCCCTGGCCCTGCTGGTTGCGCTGCTGTCCTTTTTTCTGGCCCTTTTTCTGGCCGTCCTGCTGGCGCGCGCCGCGCGCGTCGCGGCGGGCTTCGGTACGGCCGGCGTCGACGCCATCCTGGCCGGCAACCGGTGCCTGGACCTGGTCCGGCTGGGTTGCCACCGCGTCGGCAGCCTCGTCTGCGGGACGTGCCTGGCGCGCTTCACGCACCTGGCGCTGCTCGCGCATCTGGCGCGGGCCGCGCGGCTTGCGCTGGCCTGCCTCCTGGCGCGGAGCAGCCTGGCTGTCGGCGTCCGCCTGTGCGGCCGTCGCGGCCGGTGCGGCAGCCGGGGCTACGGCAGGTGCCGGGGCCGCCACTGGTGCCGCCGGCGCGGCCTCAAGCACCGGCGCTGCCGGCGCGGCCGCGGCCTTCTTGGCGCGCGGCTTGCGTGCCGGCGCGGCGGCGGGCGCAGCTTCCGCGGCGGCGGGCGCCGCTGCGCTCACGGCTGGAGCGGCGTCGGCTTCCTTGGCGGCGGCAGGCTTGCGGGTGCGCTTCGGCTTGGCAGGGGCTTCCTGCGCCGCATCTGCGGACTGCGCGGCAGGCTGCGCGGCAGCCTGTTCGGCGGCGACCTGCGCCTTGGTGCGGCGCTTCGGTTTGGCGGCCGTCTCTACGCCTGCCTCGGCAGGGATCGTCTCGGTTTTATCGGTTGGATTCATCATTCGTTTCTTGGTTTTACTGACCGGGCGCGACAATCAGGCGTTGACAGTCAGACATATAAATCAGGCTGCAGATGCTGGCGCAGGGTCGGAAATCGGGACTTCAACGGGTGAAGTGTCATCAAATTGTTGCAGGGCCGCTTCCAGCGCTTCCAGGCTGCGCCCGGCGCCGGCGTCGCCCACCTGCTGCAGCGGCGGCAGCTGCGACAGCGATGCCAGGCCGAGGTCGTCGAGAAACTGCTTCGTCGTCCCCAGCAGGGCCGGCCGCCCCGCCACTTCGCGGTGGCCGAGCACGTCGATCCAGCCGCGGTCTTCCAGCATCTTGATCGTCTGCGAGTTCACCGCGACGCCGCGGATTTCCTCGATGTCGCCGCGCGTTACCGGTTGTCGATAGGCGATGATGGCCAGGGTTTCCAGCGTCGCCCGCGAATACCTCGGCGGCTTTTCCGGTGCGATCCGGTCCAGGTAAGTCTTCATGTCGGGCCGGCTCTGGAAACGCCAGCCCGACGCCAGGCTGACGATTTCGATGCCGCGCCCCTGCCAATCCTGGCGCAGTTCCTCGAGCAGGATCTTGATCGTATCCGCGCCGACGCCGCTACCGAGGGGGCGCCCGGCCGCATCCGTATCGGCAAACAATTTCTTCATGCCGTGGATGGTCAGCGGCTCGCGCGCGCACAACAAGGCGGTCTCGAGCACCCTCTTGGCCTCATCAGTGTTCATAACGATGTCGTCAGCGGATCTTGCAACGGAATGCGAAGAAAATATCAAACAACCCGGTTCAACCTGATCGGCGCCGTGGTGACGGCACCTGCGCGGACCCAGCCCGTACGGCTGGAGAGACTGCAGGATTGAAACGGGGTTTCATGGCCCGGCCAACCGGATTTCGAACGACCAATCCTGGCGCACGCCGGGCGGAATTTCTTGGCGGGCTGTCGCCCGGCCATGTGCCGACCCACCGTAGTGGGCTGCAAGCTGTTGATTTTCAAGCGAAACGGGCTACCGGCACGATGCGAAGGCGGGGCTTCGGGCGCACACTGGGCAAGCGAACGACATCGTTTCTTCCAACTAGCGATTCATTGTACTCGATAAAACCCCAGAGTGGACAAGCGCCGCGCAGCCGGCGCGGCGACAACCCGACAAGCGCCACACAGCCAGCGTCGCGACAAGCCGACAAGCGCCCCGCAGCCGGCGTGGCAACGAGCCCGACAAGCGCCGCGCGCCAGGCGCGGCGAACGGCCGTCAAGCGGCGCCGGGCGTGGCCAGCTTGTCGGCCAGGATTGCGGAAACGCCCAGGAACGCCGGGTATTCGGCCGTGATGACATAGGTGGGCACCTGGGCCAGGTAGTCGGCGAAGCGGCCCTTCTGCTCGAAGCGCTTGCGGAAGCACGACAGGCCGAAGTGCTCGCCCAGGCGCGGCACGATGCCGCCGCCGATGTACACGCCGCCCTGCGCGCCGAGGGTGACGGCCAGGTTGCCGGCCACCGTGCCCAGCATGCCGCAGAAGGTTTCCAGCACTTCCTCGCACAGCGCGCATTCGCCGGCCAGGCCGCGCCGCGAGATCTCGGGAGCATCCAGCCCTTCCGCCGCCTGGCCACGGTGATCGCACAGCGCACGATAGATCAGCTCGACGCCGGCGCCGGACAACAGGCGCTCGGCCGACACGTGCTCGAATTCGCGCCAGGCAAACTGCAGGATCGCGACTTCGGTCTCGTTGGTCGGGGCAAAGGTGACGTGGCCGCCTTCGCTGCACAGCGCGGTCCACGCGCCCTGCTTGTCCTGGATCAGCCCCGACACGCCGAGGCCGGTGCCGGCGCCGACCAGGCCGATGGGGGTCGCGGCACGCGGCGTGCCGCCACCGACCTGCTGGCGATCGCCATCGCCGAGGTGCGGCAGCGCCATCGCCAGCGCCGAGAAGTCGTTAGCGACGACAAAGGTGTCGAGTTCGAGTTCGCGGCGCAGCGCTTCGATCGAGAATTCCCAGTGGTGATTGGTCATGCGCACCATGTCGCCGACCACCGGGTTGGCGATGGCGATGGCGGCATGGCGGATCTTGCCGATGCCGGCCGCGGCCAGCGCATCGGACGCCAGGTAGGCGCGCACGGCATCCGCCAGCGTCGTATGCTTGGTACAGCCGAGCACGTCGATCAGCTCGATCCTGCCGGGGCCGAGTTCGAGTGCGAAGCGCGCATTGGTGCCGCCGATGTCAGCCAGCAGGCGTGGACTGTCGTAGGTGGGCGCGGGCGGGGTCTGGAACACGGCGGAGGCGGGCGAAGCAGTCATGGCGGCAGGAGAAAAACGAATGTCCAAGCTTAAAGGATTTATTGACGGCAGCGCAAGTATTATCTGTAGTTTGGCTACATCAACATCATTCTCTGGGCAGACCTTATTCAAAGACAAGTGCCTAAATGAGTAGTCGAGCTACGCATGGGCGACCTGCCTTATCGCGCCTCAGCCCGCCTTGGGCTTCAGCTCGACCTCCGCCTCGCCGGTGGTGCAATGCGCATTCCAGGCATCCAGTCCGCCGTGCAGCGGCCGCGCCCGGTGAAAACCGTTGTTCAGGAATTCCTTGGCCACCTGGGCCGCGGTGACGTCGTTCGGACAGCTGCAATACACGACGATGTGGCGCTCGCGGTCGAGCGTGGCCATCAGGCGCGCCGGTTCGTCGCCGTACACCAGGGCGCCGGGAATGCCCGGCTCCAGGCCGCGCGCGGTGACACTGCGAGCGTCGACGATCAGCGGCTCGTGGCCGGCTTCGAGCAGCGCTTTCAGCTCGTCGATGCTGATGCGCGGCAGCTTGGCCGCGCCCAGGTTGCGCTTGCGCTCGATATATTTAAGCAGGACGAAGACGGCCAGCAATGCGCCAACCACCATCAGCGCGGTGCTGCCGAGCGTCTCGAACCAGCTGATCACGTCGTCGACGCTATCGTGGAACCAGGCGCCCAGGCCCATGCCGACGCCGCTCCACAGCAGGCCGCCGGCGACCGACAGCCAGAGGAAGCGGCTGGTGGTGGTGCCCATGGCGCCGGCCAGCGGCGGCGCGATCGTGTTGAAACCGGGGATGAACTTGGCCACCACCAGCGACTTCGCGCCCCAGCGCCCGAAATTGTCTTCGGTCTGGCTGACGCAGGAATCGGGCGACAGCGAAATCTTGCACAGCAGGCGCAGGATGCGCTTGCCGTAGTGGCGGCCGGCGCGGAACCAGAAATAATCGCTGATCAGGCAGCCGGCGACACTGGCCGCCAGCGTCAGCGGCCAGTTGGCGCCGCCGTCGACGGCCAGCGCGCCGGCGATGATCAGGATCGGAAACGCCGGAATCGGCAAGCCGATCTGTTCGAGCAGCACGGTGCCGAACACGATCAGGACGCCATAGGTATGTAGCAATTGGGAGAACTGGGCCATCCCGCCATGTTAGCCGAAAAGCCGGGTGCCGGCCGGCGCCTCCCCCGATCCCTGCCCTTTTCGCAACAGTCTGGCGGCCTCAGCTTTCTTCCTGCGGCTCAGGCCCGCGCGTGCGCCCCGGCGCCTTCAGCTTGACCGGCCGGTGGGTGCGCGCCGATTCGTAGATCGCCTCCATGATGCGCTGGTCCTGCAAGCCCTCCTCGCCCGGCGTGTGCACCTCCCTGTCCTGCTGGATGCACTGGGCGAAATGGTCGAGCTCGGCCGCGAACTGGTTCTTGTCCTCGGCCTGGACCTCGCTGGTCTGCTCCTTGCCTTCGACCACGCGCGACACCTTCAGCTTGATGCCGTTGTACGCGTAAGCCGGGTTCAGCTCGGCCCAGGCGTCGGAACCGTTCAGGCGGAACATTTGCGACTTGTGCGAAGCGTAGCTGGTGCTGCAGCTGGCGATGAAGCCGCTCGGGAAGCGCAGCACGAACTGGCAGGATTCCTCGACTTCGCGAAAGCGCGCGTCGCCCGGGGTCGACCACACGTTGCCCATCACCTCGACCGGCTCCTCGCCGCTGAGGAAGCGCGCGGCATTCAGGCAGTACAGGCCGACGTCGGGCAAGGCGCCGCCGCCGGCCAGCGCACGCTTCAGGCGCCAGTGCTGGGGGTCGCCCATGTTCTGCGAATTCACCGAGATGAATTCCTTGAGCGTGCCGAGCTTCTTGTCACGGATCATCTTGACCAGCGCGCGGTCGTTCGACTCGTACTGGCTGCGGTAGGCGATCATCAGCTTCTTGCCGGCCTTGCGGCAGGCATCGATCATCTGCTGGCACTCGGCTACGCTGTTGGCCATCGGCTTTTCGCAGAGCACGTGCTTGCCGGCCTTGGCGGCGCGGATCGTGTACTCGGCGTGCATGCTGTTGGGCAGCGCGATGTAGACCGCCTGCACTTCGGGCATCTGGGCCAGCTTCTCGACCTCCTTGTAATCCAGTACCGCGCTTTCTGGAATGTCGTACTGGTGCGCCACCTTCAACGCCTTGGCACGGTCGCCGCTGACCAGCGCCACCGGCTTCGCATGCTTGCTCTGCGCAAATGCCGGCAACATCTCGTTGACCGCGATACGGCCGACGCCGATGATGGCGACGCCGATGCGCTCGCTCATCGGATCGCCGGGCGGCTCGGTCTTCTCGGGCTTCTCGGACGTGGCCTCGGTCGGCGGAAACGAAATTCTGTCCTTTTCGTTGGCAGCGGCTTGCATGGCGGGCGCGGACAGCGCCGCCAGCGTGCCCACATAGCGCAGGAACTCCCGGCGCTGCGGCTGGCTTTGTTTCATGGTGGCTTTCCTGAATAAATAGACAAACCATCTTCGCACCGGTTCCTGAACGCCAGCGCCAGCTTGATCAGCAGCATCTCGATTCGGGGTCAGAGCACAATGCAGCACTGACTTGGTGATTTGGGGTCAGAGCGCAATTGGCGCCACAGCAGATGTGCACGTGTTGGCGCCAGTTGCACACTGCCGTCGGGCTCGCGCGGCATCCGGCTTTTTGCTCTGACCCCGAATTTCTGCTCTGACCCCGAATCAGGCCGGCGTACGCGGAATCGCAGCCAGCAGCGATTGGGTATAGGGATGCCGCGGATTGCGATACAGCTCGTCGGCATCGGCCATTTCAACGACGCTGCCGTGGTGCATCACCATCACGCGGTCGGAAATGTATTTCACCACCGACAGGTCGTGCGAAATAAAGATGTAGCTCATCTTGTATTCGTCCTGCAAGTCCTGCAGCAGGTTCAGTACCTGGGCCTGCACCGAGACGTCCAGCGCCGACACCGATTCGTCGCACACCAGGATTTCCGGCTTCATGGTCAGGCAGCGTGCGATCGCGATGCGCTGGCGCTGGCCGCCGGAAAACTCGTGCGGATACCGGTAGAACGCCTGCGCGGGCAGCCCGACGCGCTCCAGCAGGTCGTGCGCATGGGCGACGCGCTCGGCGTCGTTGGCGCCGATGCGGTGGATGCGCATCGGCTCGAGCAGGATCTGCCCCACCGTGAAACGCGGATTCAGCGAGGCGTACGGGTTCTGGAAGATGATCTGGATGCGCCGTTTATAGGCCCGGTAATCGCGGTCGCTCATGCTCACCAGGTCGCGTCCGTCGAACAGCGCGCTGCCGCCGGTGGCGCGGTGCAGGCGCAGCAGGGTCAGGCCGACCGTGGTCTTGCCGGAACCGGATTCGCCGACCACGCCCAGCGTCTTCCCGCGCGGCAGCGTGAACGACACATCCTGCACCGCCTTGAATTCGCGCTTGCCGAACAGGCCTTCGCGCACATAGAAACTCTTGGCCAGGTTGCGCACTTCCAGCAACGGTTCGTCGCCGGGCGCATAGCCGCGCGTCCGCTGCGGCAACTGCAAGGCCGACCCGGGCTGCACGCGCCCACCCAGATAGTCCTCGATCACCGGCAGCCGCAGCGGCCGCGCATCCAGCGTCGGGCGGCAGTGCAGCAGCGCGCGGGTATAGTCGTCGGAAGGATGCACCAGCACCTCCGACGCCGCCCCCTCTTCCCGCACCTGGCCGTGGCGCATCACGATCACGCGGTCGGCGATCTCGCCCACCAGTCCGAGGTCGTGGGTAATGAACAGCACCGCCATCCGGCGCTTCTTTTGCAGCCCGGCGATGAGGGCCATGATCTGCTTCTGGATCGTCACGTCGAGCGCCGTGGTCGGCTCGTCGGCGATCAGCAGCCGCGGTTCGCAGGCGATCGCCATCGCGATCATCACGCGCTGCTGCTGGCCGCCCGACATCTGGCTCGGGTAGGCGTCGATCTTGTTGGCCGGGTCGGGGATGCCGACTTCTTCCAGCAGTTCCAGCGTGCGGGCACGCGCCTGGCGCTTGTCCATGCCCATGTGCAGGCGCAGGACTTCGCCGATCTGGAAGCCGACCGTGAACACCGGATTCAGCGAGGACATCGGTTCCTGGAAAATCATCGCGATGTCCTTGCCGCACAGCCGGCGCCGTTCCGCCAGCGGCAGGCCGAGCAGCTCGCGCCCGTCGAAGCGGATCGAGGAGCCGGCCTCGATCACCGTGGTGTCCACCGGCAGCAGGCCCATCACCGCCAGCGAGCTGACCGACTTGCCGCTGCCGGATTCGCCGACCAGCGCCACGGTGGCATCCGCCGGCACGCTGAAGGAAATCCCCTTCACCGCCTCGACCGTGTTGTGTTTATCGGTGCGGAAGGCCACGCGCAGGTCGCGCACTTCAAGCAGGTCGTGATCGGTCATGGGCTCATTTCAGTTTCGGATCCAGCGCATCGCGCAAGGCGTCGGCAAACAGCGAGAACGCCGTCACCAGCAGCGCCATCGCGCTGGCCGCCGCCGCCAGTTGCCACCACTTGCCGAGGATGAGTTCATTCTGCGCCTCGTTCAGCATGCTGCCCCAGGACACCACGCCCACCGGCACCCCGAACCCGAGGAAGGACAGGATCACTTCGGCCTTGATGAAACCGACCACCAGGATCGACATCTGCACCAGCGCCACGTGCGACACGTTGGGGAAGATGTGGACGAACATCTTGCGCCGGCCGGAGGCGCCGATCGCGTCGGCCGCCATCACGTATTCGCGCGCCTTGTGCTTGATGTATTCGGCGCGCATCAGCCGGTACGGCCCGGTCCAGCCGGTCAGTCCCAGGATCAGCACGATGGTCAGCACGCCGCGGGTCTGCAGCACCGCCGCCACGGTCAGGATCATCAGGATCGACGGGATCGCCGTGAACACGCTGTAGAACCAGTTGAACAGGTCGTCGACCACCCCGCCGTAGAAACCGGACAAGGCGCCGAACAGCGTCCCCAGCGCCACCGCGACCAGTGCCGCCACCAGGCCGACCACGATCGAGGTCTGGCCACCCTTGATGGTCTTCTTGACGATGTCGTGGCCCCATTTGTCGGCGCCGAAGGGCAGCGTGGCCGCCTTGGCCGCCTGCACCGTCTTGCCTTGCCGCGCCAGCTCGGCTTTCAGTACCGCGATGTCGCCGGCCAGCGGATCGAAGGCGTTCCGCGGCGCCGGCGCGGCCGGCTGGCCCAGGGCCGCCAGGGCCGGGTCCGGCCCCATGAAGCTCGGCGGCGCGTAATTCACGGCCACCTCGTCTTCCCAGCCGGCGGCGACCAGCCCGGTGGCGGACAGCAGCACCGACAGCAGGAACAGGCACACCACCGCCAGCGACGCCATGGCCACGCGGTCGGCGCGCAGGCGGCGCCAGGCCAGCGTCCACAGGCCGGGCGAGGCCGCATGCGGCTGCACCGGGTCCGCGCCCGTCATCGGAGCTGCACCCGCGGATCGACCGCCCCGTACATCAGGTCGGCCAGCAGGTTGAACACCATGGTGGCGGCGGCGACGTACACCGTGATCGCCTTGATGACCGGGAAGTCGCTGCGCTCCACCGCCAGGATCACTTCGCGCCCGATGCCGGGGATGCCGAAGAAGCGCTCGAGCAAAAAGGCGCCGATGAGCAGCGCCGGCAGGTTCGACATGACGTGGGTGATGATCGGGATCGCGGCATTGCGCAGCACGTGCACCCAGACGATGCGCCGCTCCGGCAAGCCCTTGGCGCGGGCGGTCCGCACGTAATCCTGGTTGACCTCGTCGAGGACGAAGCTGCGGAACAGGCGCAGCGTCGGCGCGATCGACACCGCCAGGCCGATCAGGATCGGCAGCGTGGCATAGCGCAGCAGGTTGTCGAGGACGTTGTCGCCCCAGCCCTGCACCGGGAACAGGC
>JAKOOD010000519.1 GCA_022701635.1 Burkholderiaceae bacterium
GCCACGCCGTAGGCCACCGAGTTGCCGGGCTGGACATCCTCGTAGGTGGCGCCCAGGCCGTGCGCGCGGGTGGCGTAGTGGCGCATGTCCATGGCCGGCGCGTCCGGCGACCACAGCCAGGCGGTCAGCTCGGCCGCGCCGGGGCCCGTGCCCGGCTTGTCGTCCGCGCCCGGGGAAGCGGCATTGCGCACGTCGAAGCCGCTCGGGTAGCTCTGCCAGAAATCCTTGACGCTGACGGCCAGGCCGCCCGACACGTCGCCGACGAAGGCCAGGCCCGAGGCGCGCCGGCCACTGTCCGAGAACACCCAGGTGCTCTGCGCATTCGTGCGCTTGACGATGTTGAAACCGTTCGGCGTCGGCTGGGTGAGCTTGTAGTCGCTCCAGATGGCCAGCTGTTCCTTCTCGCCGTCGCGGCGGCCGTAGAAGGGACCGCCGTCGATCTTCTGGCCGGCGACCTGGCGCGGATCGGCATTCAGGTCGCCCGGCTGCAGCGATTCCATCCATAATCCCCCATCCTGGCCGCCGAAGGCGACGTGGCGGTTGTAGACGTCTTCGCGCAGCGGCACCGTGAAGCGCAGGCCGAGGCCGCGGATGAAATCCTTCTGCTGGTCGCCGTCGTAGGTAAAAGTGTGGACCAGGTGGATGGACGGATCGCCGGCATAGAAATACAGGCGCAGCGAGAACGGCAGCCAGTTGCGGCCTCCCTGGGCCAGCCGGTGCCTGCCTTCGACCTTGATCACCGCGCGCACCGGTCCCGATTGCTCGACCGTGACCTTCTCGACGTTCGACGCGAAGGGCGCGCGCGCCGGCATCGCGCCTTCCTCCGGGTCCGGCCCCCCCTGCAGCAGGCCGACCAGGCGGCCGTTCTTCGCCACCTCGCGGCCGTCGACGCGGATCGACTGGATCAGGTCGGTGCCGCGGGTCGCCACGCGCACCTGCGCGGCGCCGGTGCCGACCTCGATCCAGCCGCTGCCGCTCTGCACGGTGAGCGCCACCTGTCCGACATCGGGCGCCGCACCGGCCGTGATCACGTACGGTCCGGCCGCCTGCGCCACCGTGGCGAAGCCGGTGAACTTGAGCGAGCCGTCCGGCCAGTACGCCAGCGGCCAGGCCTGCAGCGGCAGCGCCTTGCCGTCCGGTCCCGTCAGCGCAAACGACTGGCCCTTCCGCACGGTCCCTTGCGCCCACGGCACGCCCCAGCTCACGCCGGTCGGCATGCCGGGCGCCGCGCCGACCCAGTTCACCGTCACGCCGGCCGGCGCCGCCACCGCCGCGCCGCCGGCACTGGCGAGCGCCAGCACGGTCGCCACCCACATCGATTTGCTGATCATTTCGCCGCCACCGCCTTGTCCGTGAAATAGCCTGCCAGCGGATTGCCGGGCAAGGTCTTGAGGCCCGCGACCACGCGCGCCGCATTGAAATCGGCGCCCTGCGCGTTGGTGTGGGTACGCGCATCCGAAAAATAGGTATCGACCGTGGCCGCACCGGCCTGGCGGTAGCCGTCGGACACGATCATGGTCAGGTCCATGAACAGGGCGCCGCCCTCCTGCGCGACCTGGCGGTCCCAGTCGGCGAAGCTGGCGAAGTCGCGCCCTTCCTGCCAGCGATCGCGGTGCGGCACCGGCGAGGCCAGGATCACGGTCGCCCCTTTGGCACGGGCGTCGGCGACGTACTTGGCCATGTACCAGCCGAAACTGTGCACCTGTTCCCTGCTGCCGTCGGGACGGGTGTCCTCGACCGTCTCGGGGCCGATGCCGGGCGCCGAGGCGCGGTTCTTCATGGCCGGATCGCCGATGCGGCCGCCGTCGTTGTGGCCGAACTGGACGATCACGATGTCGCCGCGCTTGAGCTGCGCCAGCACCTTGTCCCAGCGGCCCTCGGTATAGAAGGTGCGGCTGCTGCGGCCGCCGATGGCCGCGTTCACGAGGTTGATCTTGCTGGCGTCGACATACGGCGCGATGCGCTCGCCCCAGCCGATGGCGCCGTTGGCGCCGCCGCTCTTGACGGTGGAATCGCCGACCAGGAACAGCGTCGGCAAGGCCGGGTTCAATGGCGCCTCGTCGCGCACGCTCTTGGCATCGACCACCGGCCGCTCGTCCTCGGCCGGCTTCAGGTAGGCGGCGATCCGCTTGTCGCCCAGCTGTTTCAGGCCGGCCACCACCAGCTGGGCATTGAGCTGGGCGCCGGCCCAGTTGGTGTGCACATGTTCGTCCGGCGTCGTCAGCGGGAACAGGTTCATGACCGCGTCATGGCCGAGCACGTCGTAACGGCTGGCCGCCATCGCGTTCAGGTCGATGAAGCCGGCGTGTTCGCTGCGCGCCACTTCCTCGGCCCAGCCGGCGTAGTCGTCCTTGTTGCGCTTGATCTTGCCCTGCTCGTCCCAGGCTTTGCGCGGAATCAGCGACACCACCACCGGCGTCGCCCCCTTGGCGCGCGCGTCGACGATGAACTTGCGCAGGTACCAGCCGTAGCTGTGCACCGTCTCGTGCTTCCCGGTGAGGATGTTGTCGATGTCCTCGGATTGGTTGCCGGTGCCGCGGATGGTGCCGCGGGCGCGCTTGTCGTCGTTCAGCGGGGCCGCGTCGTTGTGCCCGAACTGCATCAGCACGATGTCGCCCGGCTTGACGAACGCCAGCGTCTTTTCCCAATGGCCGCTGGTCAGATAGGTGCGGCTGGACAGGCCGCCCACCGCACGGTTCACCAGGTTCACCTTGGCCGGATCGAACCAGGCCGCGATCGGATTGCCCCAGCCCCACTGGCCGGCCGGCCCCTTGCCCTGGCCGTCGTCGCGGCCGTTGCGCACGGTCGAGTCGCCGATCAGGATGATCGAGGGCAGCGCCGGGATGGCCGGCGCCGGCAGCGTGACTTGGGCGCGCGCCGGATCGGTATTGACGGCGGCAGGCAGGGGCTGCTGGGCGCAGGCCGGCAATGCCGCGGCCAGCAACAGGGCGGCCATGAGGGACAGGAAGCGCATCGGGCGTCTCTCGTTCTTATAGTAGAAGCCTGAATTTTATGCGAGCCCGATCGAACCACCATGCCATCGCTTTCAAAGAATCAACAAGATGAGCGGATAACTCCCGCTTGCTGCACCGCGCTGCTGGGAGAATGGCGCAGTCCCAACCACCCCGAATGACGCCATGGCTTCCCGTCTCTATGCAAGTGCCCTGCTCGCCGCCCTGCTGCTCGCCTCCGTCGATGCGTCCGCCCAGATCGGCAGGCGCTTCCCGTCCGAAAAGAAGATCGTCAAGGACCCGGTCACGGGCACCATGCTCACCTTCCTCACCAGCCAGCCGCACGGCGACGCGAAGATCTACCCGACCCACCCGCAATGGACCGCTGACGGGAAGTGGGTGGTGTTCCGCTCCAACCTCGTCCGCAACAAGGATCACACCGAGGCAATGGCAGTGAACGAAGCCAGCGGCGATATCGTGCAGGTCAGCGAAGGCGGCTACCAGGGCATGCTGAACCTGGCGCGCAAGTCGATGAAGCTGTACTTCATGCGCGCCGACGCCGGCGGGCTGCAGGTGGTCGAGGTCGACCTGGCCCGCGTGTTCGCCGACAGCGCCGCCGGCAAGATGCAATCCGCCGGCAGCTACCAGCGCGTGGCCGGCACCGTGCCGGCCAGCCTGGAAGGCGGTGGCGACATGGCGCTCGACGCCGACGAGGAATGGGTCTATTTCCGCGTCGGGAAGAACGAGGCGGCGCGCCACCTGGCGGCCGGGACGAAGATCGAACCGAACTTCGGGCCGCGCAACATGGGCGCCGGGCCAAACGGCATCGCGCGCATGAACGTGCGTAGCGGCGAGATTCGCCACGTGGTGTCGGTGCCCTTCCAGATCGGCCACATCCAGGCCAACCTGTACAACCCGGGCGAAATCGTGTTCTGCTGGGAGACCGGCGGCAAGTCGCCGCAGCGCACCTGGACCGTGAAGGCCGACGGCAGCGGCCTGCGCAAGCTGTATCCGGAAGCGCCCTACGAATGGGTCACGCACGAGGCGGTGATCGGCAAGGACGAAGTGGCGATGGCGATCATGGGGCACCGCCAGATCGCCGGCGCCGATACTGGTAAAGGCGCCAGCGTGGACGGCCCGGCCACCGACGTCGGCGGCGCCAACCCGGGCCAGGACCAGGCCTGGGGCGATGCCGGCACCCGCGAAAAACCGACCGGCCTGGCCATCGTCAATGTGCGCACGCGGCAGATGCAGATCGTCGGCCAGACCCCGTCCGGCAGCGGCTTGTGGCACGTGCACGGCTCGAACGACGGCCGCTGGGCCGTGGGCGACGACTTCTCGCGCAGCGTGTACCTGATCGACCGCCGCACGCGCGAGATGATGCTGCTGACGACCGGGCACAAGACCACGGCGGCGGATCATACGCATCCGACCTTCAATGCCGACGGGACCAGGATCGAGATCCAGTCGGCGATGCTGTCGGCGGATGGGCGCAGCATGAACATCGTGGTGGTGCCGGTGCCGGAGGCGTGGCTGAAACGAAAATAGCCGTCATTCCCGCGAAAGCGGGAATCCATGCCGAGGCACCGAAGTTAGTGTCTTTGAACCCTTGAAGTATCTCCACTCTAGGGAGTTCTGTGCTTCAGTATGGGTTCCCGCTTTTGCGGGAACGACGTTAATTGAGTGTCTGGATCATTACATTGCGAAGCTCATACGGCGCCCCCTCGAGCTGGAACCCGATCCTGCCGCTCGCCGGACTGGACGCCGTCACGCGGTTCTGCGCAACGCCATTGATCGACACCTCGATCGTCCCGTCGCGGCACACCACGTCCATGCTGTTCCACGCGCCGGCCGGCCGTTCGCTGTCGGCCGCGCTGTGCGCCTTGATCGGCGTGGCGGCACCCGGCGCGGTGGTCAAGGGTTCGGCGAAAGACGCCCCCGCCATCGGCAGCAGGTCGCCGGCGGCGCCGAACTTGGTCTGCACCTGCTGGCTGAGCGGCCAGACGCGGTCCTTCGGTCCGCCCTGGATGTGCAGCAGTACGCCGCCGTTGCCCGGCTTGCCGGGCCAGCGCCATTCGGCATGCAGGCGGTAGTTGGTATACGTGGCGCGGGTGGCGACGTAGCCGGACGGGTTGCCGGCCACGGCAATCACGCCGCCGGGACGCGCCATCAGCACCTGTTCCGTCGTGGCGGCGGGCGTGGTGACCAGTTCGAAAGCGCCGACGCCCTGGGCATCGAACAGGGAGACCGGGGCCGACGGCGGCGCGCTCGCGCAGCCGGCGATGAGGGCGCAGGCCAGCGCCACCGAACACATCTTTAGCTTTACCATATTCACTTTCATCGATTACAACAACCCAGATTAAGGAGACTCGAATGAAGCAGACCGCCCTCGCCCTGCTCTTTGCCGCCGCCCTGCCGCTCGCCCAGGCCCAGACCCAGACGCCCTCGGTGATGGCATTGTGGCCCGAAGGCGTCCCCGGCGCAAAGCCCGGACTGGGACCGGAGCGCAACGACAAGGGCAGCACGTCCAATGTCAGCGAACCGACCCTCACCGTGTTCAGGCCCGCGGTCGACCGTCCGAACGGCACCGCCGTCATCATCGCGCCCGGCGGCGGCTACGTGATGCAGGCGACCGCGCGCGAGGGCGAGCAATACGCCAACTGGCTCGGCACCCTCGGGGTCACCAGCTTCGTCCTCAAGTACCGCCTGGCCGAATTCGGGCACCCGGCACCGCTGCAGGACGTGCTGCGCGCGGTGCGCCTGGTGCGCGAACACGCGGCCGAACTGCACGTGCGCCCCGACCGCATCGGCGTGATGGGCAGCTCGGCCGGCGGCCACCTGGCGGCCAGCGCCGGCACCCTGTTCGACAGCCCGCTGGGCCGCACCGGCGCCGCCATCGACAAGGTCAGCGCGCGCCCCG
>JAKOOD010000029.1 GCA_022701635.1 Burkholderiaceae bacterium
GCGATGAAGGTCTCGTCGGTACTGAAGCCCTTGCCCGGCGAATCCGACAGCTTGGCCACCGCCTGCCCGTTGCAGCGCACCAGCTTCATCACGATGTTGATCGGCTCGAACTGGGTGTCGTTGGTCAGCTTGGTGCCGATACCGAAGCCGGTCTGGACGCGGTCGGCGAAGTGGCGGTACAGGTTGAGCGCCTTGGGCACCGTCAGCGCGTCGGAGAACACCAGGCGCTTGGTGCGGGCGTCGATGCGCAGCTTGGCGTAGTGGGCGATCGCCTTTTCGCCCCACTCGACCGGGTCGCCGGAATCGTGGCGCAGGCCGTCGAACAGCTTGGCGAAATACAGGTCGAAGTCGCGCAGGAAGGCGTCCATGCCGACCACGTCGGTCAGGGCGGTGCCGAGGTCGCCGCGGTATTCCATGACCCAGTCTTCCAGCGCCTTCTTCTGGAAGTCGCGCAGGCGCACGTCGAAGGACTGGAAGGCCTGCATGTATTCGTGGGCCATGGTGCCGATCGGGACCAGCTTCAGCTTCTTGGCCAGGTAGACGTTCGAGGTGCCGCGGAAGAATTGCGGCAGCTCGCGTGCCAGCGTGGCCACGACTTCTTCCTGCCACACGCCCGAGAAGCGGCGGCGCACGCCGAAGTCGAAGAACTCGAAGGGATTCAGGCGTTTCGGTTCCTGGTCGAAGGCGCGCCACTCGTCGATCTTCTGCGCCAGGCGCTTGCGCGCTTCGAGCATGGCCGCTTCCTGGTCGAAGCGGCGGAAATACAGTTCGTTGACGATGTAGAGGACAAAGATCTCGAAGCCCATCACGTGCACGATCGGACCGCTGGCGCGGATGCGCAGGTGTTCGCCTTCGGCTTCGACATGGATGAACTTGCGCTGGAAGCGGAACAGGGTCAGGAAGTCGGCGAAATCGCTCTTGATGAAGCGTAGCGAGCGCAAGTAGTCGATTTCCTCCTCGCTGAACATCAGGGTGCACAGGTGGTCCAGTTCGCGCTCGACTTCCTCCTTCAGCTCGGCCAGCGGATAGGCCGGCGTATTGCGGCACTTGAATTCATACTCCCCGACAGCGTTCGGGTGCATGTGCAGGAAGGCCTGCCACATCGTGAATTTATAAAGATCGGTTTCGAGCAAACTGCGGACGACGGGGGTCATGGCGGGCTTTCTTGTTCGCGCATTCACGTGAATGCTGGTATCAAATGCTGGCGACGGCGGCCTTCTTCCTGGCCCGGCGCTTCGGCGCGAGCATCGTGCCGTTACAGGCGGGCGTGCCGCAACGGCATTCGAACAGGCGCTTCAGGGCCGGCGTGTGGCGTTCGTCGTAGATCAGGGCGTAATTGTAGTTCAGCTCTTCGCCGGCCGCGATATCGCGCATCGCATGGATGTACACCTTGCCCTTGTCCTCGAAGGCTTGGCAGTTCGGTTCGCAGGCGTGGTTGATCCAGCGCGCAGCGTTGCCGCGCGCGCCGCCGTCGATCACGCGGCCGTCGGCCAGGCTGAAATAAAAGGTGTGGTTGACCGGGTCGCCGCGCGCCTCGGCGCGCTCGGTCGCCTGGTCCCAGGTGATGCGTTCGCCGCGGTATTCGATGATGCGCTCCCCGGCCGGGATGTCGTGCAGGGCGAACACGCCGTTGCCGTGGACCGGGGACTGCCTGACTTCGTACAGTTGCGGTGCTGCCGTTTTTGCGGAGGGGCTCATGGGCGGGCGGATGGGCAAGGTGGAGGGTCGTGGAGAATGAACGCCGTCCCTATTATTGCCCAAATTGCAGCACCGGTGCCACACATGGCGCCGAACAGGTCAACCTCGGCGTCAACCTGAATCGCGCGCCGCGAGCACGCGGTCGACGATGCCGTATTCGGCGGCCTCGTGCGCCGACATGTAATTGTCGCGGTCGGAATCCTTGTCGATGCGCGCCAACGTCTGCCCGGTGCGCTCGGCCAGCAGCGTGTTCAGGCGCTGGCGCTGGTACAGCACTTCGCGCGCCTGGATCTCGATGTCGGCCGCCACGCCCTGCGACCCGCCGTGCGGCTGGTGGATCATGATGCGCGCATTCGGCAAGGCGTAGCGCTTGCCCTTCGCCCCCGCGGCCAGCAGGAACGAACCCATGCTGGCGGCAAAGCCGGTGCACAGCGTGGACACGTCGGGTTGAATGAACTGCATCGTGTCGTAGACCGCCATGCCGGCATACACCGAACCGCCGGGCGAGTTGATGTACAGGGCGATGTCCTTGTCGGGATTGTCCGATTCCAGCACCAGCAGCTGGGCGACGATCAGGTTGGCCGACTGTTCGGTCACCTCGCCGACCAGAAAGATCACGCGTTCCTTCAGCAAGCGCGAGTAGATGTCGTAGGCGCGTTCGCCGCGGCCCGTCTGTTCGATCACGGTGGGCACCAGGCCCAGTCCAAGGGGAATAGTCGCAGTCATGGTCGTCCTTTCGCGGTAGAGTTGAATCCCGCGCTTGACGCCTGCGGAACCGGCCGGTGTGACGGCGCATGACATATTCCGCCGGCGTGTCACATCCGCCGTGCCCCAAGCGTCAGGCAGTACCTACCGCGACAGGAGACCACGATGCCATCCCAGATCGATCCCGCCGGCGCACTGTTCCAGCAGCTGCGTCCGCGCCTGACGGCCATCAGCCGCCGCATCGTCGGCAGCGAGGCGGAAGCCGAAGATATCGTGCAGGACTGTTTCATCAAGTGGATGGGCGCCGATCAGGCCGCGCTGGCCACCCCGGCAGCCTGGCTGACCACCGTCGTGCGGCACCAGTCGATCGACCGCCTGCGCAGGCGCGTGCGCGACGCGCTGGCGGCGCACACGGCCCTCGATCCGGTATGCGGCGAGGCGGCCGAGGCGCCGGAAGACGCCCTGCTGCGCCGCGCCGAGCTGGGCGCCGCGCTGGCGCGGATGCTGGCCTGCCTGTCGCCGGCCGAGCGCCTGGCGCTGGTGTTGCACGAGGTGTTCGAATGCAGCCACGCCGACATCGCGGCGGCGCTCGGGACCCGGCCGCCGAATGCGCGCCAGTACCTGTCGCGCGCGCGCCGCCGGCTGCGCGAGGACAGGCGAGAGACCTCGCCCGACGAGAAGCTGTGCCGCGAACTGGTCCTGCGCTTCCAGGCCGCGATCAACGGCCGCGACCTGCCGGCGATGGTCAGCCTGCTGGGCAGTGAACAGCCGGTGGCCGTGCACGACGCCGCGCCACCCCGGCTGCGCACCAAGGCCTGTGCCAACGATGCGCTCTACCGCGCAGCCCTCGCGGCCTAGCGGCCTAGCAGCCTAGCAGGCTAGCAGGCTAGCAGGCTAGCGGCTGCGCAGCTTATTGGCCGCCCTGCCCGATATGCTTCTGCAAGAACTTCTCGACCCGGCCCCAGAAATCCAGGCGCGTGTCGACCAGCGTCCAGCCATGCCCTTCCTCCTGGTACACGACCCAGTCGACGTTCTTGTTGGTCTGCCGGACCGCGTCGTAGAACTTGCGGCCATGATAGAGTGGCACGCGCTGGTCGGCACCGCCGTAGGCCAGCAGCAGCGGCTGGGTGATGCGCGCCGCCTGCTTCAGCGGCGAGGTGGCCGTGAACTGGGCCGCATCCTGCACCGGATCGCCGATCAGCTTCGGCATGCCGTAGCGCTTGTAGGCACCGGACAGGTCGTCGGCGCGGCTCCAGTGGCCGGTGTACATCAACTCGATATCGGTCACCCCGGCCCAGTCGATGCCGCAGCGGTACAGCTGCGGATCGCGGACCAGCCCCATCAGCGTCGCATAGCCGCCATAGCTGGCGCCGGCGATGCAGATGCGCTGCGGGTCGGCGATGCCCTCGGCGATCGCCCAGCGCGTGGCGTCGGCGATATCGTCCTGCATCGCCAAGCCCCACTGCTTCCAGCCGCTATGGAAATGGGCCGCGCCGTACCCGGTGCTGCCGCGGTATTCCGGCTCCAGCACGACGTAGCCGCGCGAGGCCAGGAACTGGCTGTCGGCGTTCCAGCGCCAATCGTTGCCGCGCACGTAGGGTCCGCCGTGCACCAGTACCACCATCGGCAGCTTCTTGCCGCTGGTCTTGGCCGGCAGCGTGACCCAGGTCGGAATGGTGCGGCCGTCGCGCGCGGTGGCCTGGACCAGCGCCTGCGGCCCCATGCGCGCCGCCACGATCGCCGGGCGGCTCTCGCCGACCTTGGACAGCTTGCCGGTGTCGCGGTTGTACAGCATGAACACCGGCGGCTGGCGATCGGACCAGGATTCGACCAGCACGAACGGGGTGGTGGAGCGTACCGCCACGCTGAGCGCGTTCACGCGCCCGGGCAGCAGCTTGTCGACCGCTTCCTGCGCCTGTTTCATGGCGGGATCGAACCAGGCCACGGCCTCGGTATCGATGGTGTAGCGCACGCCCAGCAGGCGGGTGGCGTCCGTCACCAGCTGGCCGCTGAAGTCGTACTGTTCGAGGTCGACCAGCGGTGTCGCGGCCGCCTTGCCGGCCGCGAGGTCGTAGGCGAACAGCGCGCTCTTGTCGCGCTTGCCGTAGCTGCTGACATAGAGCGTGCCGTCGGGCGCGAAGCCGACCGGCGTGACCGCATCCTCGTCGCGCAGGAAGGCATCGCTGGTGGCCAGCTTGCGCCACTGGCCGGTCTTGGCGTCGAGGTAATGCAGCACCTCGCGGTTGTCCTCGACCGTGGTCATCAGCGCCGGCCGCCCCTTGGCGTCGAGCCACCATTGGCGCGTCCAGCGCGGCGCCTTCACCGTCTCGTTGGCACCGTTCAGGGTATTGAGCCGGACCAGCCGGACCTCGTCGATACCCTCG
>JAKOOD010000032.1 GCA_022701635.1 Burkholderiaceae bacterium
CGCCGCGACCCTCGTCGCCGCCCTGTTCGGCTTGCTGATCGGCAGCTTCCTGAACGTGGTGGTGTACCGCCTGCCGATCATGCGCCAGCGCGAATTCGACAACTACATCGCGCACGAGGCCGGCAAGGAGCTGCCGCACCAGGACCGCTTCAACCTGATGGTGCCACGCTCGCGCTGCCCGCACTGCGGCCACCAGATCGGCGCGCTGGAAAACATCCCGGTGATCAGCTGGCTGCTCTTGCGCGGCAAGTGCAGCCAGTGCAAGGCGCCGATTTCTCCGCGCTACCCGGTCGTCGAGGCGGTGACGGGTGCCCTGTCGGCGGCCGTGGTCTGGCATCTCGGCAGCGGCTGGCTCGGCCTGGCCGGCCTGGTATTCACTTACCTGTTGATCGCGATGACGCTGATCGACTACGACCACAAGGAACTGCCGGACGAGCTGACCCTGCCGCTGCTGTGGATCGGCCTGCTGCTGAACCTGAACGGCGACGGCATCGTGCCGCTGCGCGACGCCGTGATCGGCGCCGTGGCCGGCTACCTGGCGCTGTGGTCGGTGTACTGGCTGTTCAAACTGGTCACCGGCAAGGAAGGCATGGGCTACGGCGACTTCAAGCTGCTGGCCGCGCTGGGCGCCTGGATGGGCTGGGCCATGCTGCCGACCATCATCATCCTGTCCTCGGTGGTCGGCGCCGTGGTCGGCCTGAGCCTGATCGTGTTCCGCGGCCGTGCGCGTGACAATCCGATTCCTTTCGGCCCCTACCTGGCGGGGGCTGGTATGATCGCACTCTTCTACGGCACCCCGCTCACGCGCTTCGCGCAGGGCTACCTGCAACCCTGACCTTGCGCCGGGCCGGACACACATGACACCAGGCCCAGTTTCCCCCACCTTCACGGTCGGTCTCACCGGCGGCATCGGCTGCGGCAAGACCACGGTCGCCGACCTGTTCGCCGCGCGCGGCGCGTCCCTCGTCGACACCGACCAGATCGCCCACGCCCTCACCGCGCCGCACGGCGCCGCCATGCCGGCCCTGCTGGACGAATTCGGCGCCGGCTTCGCGACGCCGGAGGGCGCGCTCGACCGCGCCAAGATGCGTGCCCTGGTGTTCGCCGACCCGGGCGCCCGCGCGCGCCTGGAAGCCATCCTGCACCCGCGCATCCGCGCGGCGACCGCCGCCGCGGCCCTGGTGGCGACCGGGCCTTACGTGATCTTCGTGGTGCCGCTCCTGATCGAGTCGGGCAGCTGGCGCGAGCGCGTGACGCGCATCCTCGCGATCGACTGCGCCGAAGCCACCCAGGTGGCGCGCGTGATGGCCAGGAACGGCCTGGACGAAGCCCAGGTGCGCGCCATCATGGCGGCCCAGGTCTCGCGCAGCGCGCGCCTGGCGGCCGCCGACGACGTCATCCTGAACGATGCCGGGGTCGACGCCCTGCTGCCCCAGGTCGAACGCCTGCATGCCGAATATCTTGCCGAAGCGGCAAGAATCCACGGTTTGCCGAACGGACGTTTGTAATTTTGGCCACGATGGTTCAGAATCATGGGGTTGCCTGCCAGCCTATATTCAAAGGAATGTCATTTTGATCGTCTACGAATACCCATTCAACGAGCGGATTCGCACGTTGTTGCGGCTGGAGGACCTGTACGATAAATTCAAATTCTTTGTCGCCCAGGAGCATCCGCTGCAGCACCACGTGGCGCTCGCGACGATCTTCGACATGCTGGAAGTGGCCGGCCGCGCCGACCTCAAGTCCGACCTGCTGCAGGAACTGGAGCGCCAGAAGCAAAGCCTGCTGAACTACCGCAGCAATCCCAACGTCGCCACCGACATGCTGGATGCCGTCCTGGCCGAACTCGACACCGTCAGCACGGCGCTGGTCGGCGCCCAGGGCAAGACCGGCCAGAACGTGCGCGACAACGAATGGCTGATGAGCATCCGCGGCCGCACCATCATCCCTGGTGGCGCCTGCGAATTCGACCTGCCCTCCTACTACGCCTGGCAAAAGCGCCCGGCCGCGCAACGCCATGCCGACATCATCGGCTGGTTCGCGCCGCTGGCGCCGCTGTTCGACGCGCTGTCGCTGGTGCTGCGCCTGTTGCGCAATTCGGGCGGCCCGGTCAAGATGATCGCGGTGTCCGGCAGCTACCAGCAGATGTTGCAGGGCAAGGTCTACCAGATGCTGCGCCTGTCGATGGACGAAAACCTGGGTGCGATTCCCGAAATCTCGGCCAACAAGTATATGCTGTGGGTACGCTTCACCACCCAGGGCGGCGATCTGAAACCGAAGCCGCTGGAAGAAGACGTGCCCTTCGAGCTCACGCTCTGCAATTTCTGAACTTTACATTGTAAGTATTTCATCGTCATGACCGTCGTAACCTGTCCAACCTGCGGTACCAAAGTGGAATGGACGCCCGCAAACAAATTCCGTCCGTTCTGTTCCGAGCGCTGCAAGCAAATCGACCTGGGCGCCTGGGCCGAAGAAAAATACACGATCCCGGGCACCGCGCCGGGTGAATCCAAGGACGATTCCGTCCCCGACCAGTAAGCCTTCCCTTGCAGGAGGTTGCGAAATGCCTCTCGTCACTCTTACCGTGCGCAAGCCGAAAAGCGCCGAGTTCAAATCCAAGGTGCTCGACGCCGTGCACGCCAGCCTGGTCTCCACCGGCATCCCCGATACCGACAAGTTCCAGCGCGTGCTGGAACTCGATGCCGACGATTTCCGCTTCGATCCCGGCTACCCGGACGTGGCGGGCGCGCGCAACGACGATTTCGTCCTGATCGAGATCCTGTGGTCGGTCGGACGCAGCGTGAAGATCAAGAAGAAGCTGCTGCTCGAGCTGATGGACCGGCTGCGCGCGGCGGGGCTGGACCCGGAGAACGTGATGGTGGCCTTCAAGGAAACCGCCTGGGAAAACTGGGCGTTTGCGGGCGGACGCATCCTGCATACGTGAAAGGGCTGGCCCTGGCCGCGATCCGCGGCTACCAGCGCTGGCTGTCGCCCTTGAAGGGGTTTTCCTGCGCCTTGCGGGTGTGGAGCGGGGCAGAGAGCTGCTCGGCCTATGGCTACCGCGTGATCGAGCGTTTCGGGCTGCGTTGCGGCCTCGGGCTGCTGGACCGGCGGCTTGCGCTGTGCGGGCATGTGCACCGGCGTACCCGGGCGGTCCGGGTGCCGCTAACGCCCCATCCGCTGCGGCGCCGGCAGCAGGGTTTCTGCGACGCACCCTGCGACGTGCCGGCCTGCGACCTGCCTTCCTGCCATCTGCCGTCCTGCCATGGATCGTCCGCGGCCTGCGACACGGCCGACAACGTGCTGGACGTGCTGAACGTATGCAATTGCGGTTGCGACACGGGCTATTGCGGGCGCTCGCGCCGCCACGAGGCGACGCCGGCCCGCAGTGCGCAGATGGATGCGATTGCCGAGCGCACGCGCGAACAGCAGGCGCGCCGGCGGCGGGAAGCGCGACGCGATGCGGGCGGCGGATAGGAGAAGAAGGCGTTCATTGCCTCATGCGCCTGAACGTCGCCCCCGCGCAGGCGGGGGCCCAAGCCGAACATCGGAATTCGGTACATTGGAAGCAATATAAGGCTTCAGGCATAGCGACTTCGGCACTTCAGTATGGATCCCCGCCTTCGCGGGGACGACGTGCTAACGGTCGTAGCGCACCTGGTCCAGCCACGCCAGCAAGGGAATTGTCGCCGGCAGCAGCGGACTCACCGAATACGCCCCCTGCCAGGCGAACGCCTGCCCTTCCAGGCTCTGCGGCTCGCCTTCCCAGCTGCGGCTGATATAGAAATACAGGCGCACGTGCGCGTGCTCGTACACGTGCTCGACGCAGCACCAGGGTTCGCCGTCGAGCACGCGCACGCCCAACTCCTCGACGAACTCGCGCTGCAGCGCGTGGAAGATGTCTTCCCCGGCTTCCACCTTCCCGCCAGGGAATTCCCAGTAGCCGGCGTAGGGCTTGCCTTCGGGCCGCTGGCCCAGCAGCACGTCGCCGTTGGGACGCATCAGGATGCCGACCGCGACGTCGACCGGCTTGTTCGGCGCGTCGGCCATGCTCATGCGCCTTCCTGCAGCTTGCCGGCGTAATCCTTGGCGAACTGCCAGGCCACGCGGCCCGAGCGCGAGCCGCGGCCCAGCGCCCATTGCAGCGCTTCGGGACGCGCCGCCTCGATCTGCGCCGGGGTGCAGCCGAAGCCCGCCAGCCAGTGGCCGACGATGTCGAGGTAGTCGTCCTGGCGGAACGGGTAGAACGACAGCCACAGGCCGAAGCGCTCGGACAGCGAGATCTTTTCCTCGACCGTCTCGCCCGGGTGCAGGTCGCCGTCCTCGCCATGCTGGTAGCCGCCGTTATCCGACATCTTTTCCGGCATCAGGTGGCGCCGGTTGGAAGTCGCGTAAATGAGCACGTTGTCCGACTGCGCGGCCACGCTGCCGTCCAGCGCCACCTTCAGCGCCTTGTAGCCGGCCTCGCCCTCTTCGAAACTGAGGTCGTCGCAAAAGATCACGAAGCGTTCCGGGCGGCCGGCCACCAGGTCGACGATGTCCGGCAGGTCGGCCAGGTCGGCCTTGTCCACTTCGATCAGGCGCAGCCCCTGGCCGGCAAAGCCGTGCAGGCAGGCCTTGATCAGCGAGGATTTGCCGGTGCCGCGCGCGCCGGTCAGCAGCACGTTGTTGGCCGGGCGCCGCTGCACGAACTGGCGCGTGTTCTGCTCGATCTGCGCCTTCTGGCGTTCGACGTGCTGCAGGTCGTCCAGGCTGATGGTCGACGCGTGCGTCACCGCCTGCAAGTAATGCCCGCCACCCGAACCGGTAGCAAACCCGGCGCGGCGGCGCCAGCGGAAGGCGTGGCAATGCTTGAAGTCCGGCTCGCGCGGCGGCGCGGGCGGCAACAGGCTTTCCACCCGCGCCAGCAGCGCCTCGGCCCGGTGCAGGAACTGTTCCAGCTGATTCATGCGTACACCGCCTCAGGAACGATAGTCGGCGTTGATCGAGACGTAGTCGTGCGACAGGTCGCAGGTCCAGACGGTGGCTTCGGCGCTGCCGCGTCCGAGCAGCACGCGCACCACGATCTCTTCCTTCTTCATCACGCGCTGGCCGTCTTCCTCCTTGTAGGCGGGGTTGCGGCCGCCGGCCTTGGCCACCAGCACGTCGTCCAGGTACAGGTCGAGCTTGGCCGGGTCGAGGTCGTCCACGCCGGCGTAGCCGATCGCGGCCAGGATGCGGCCCAGGTTCGGGTCGGACGCGAAGAAGGCGGTCTTGACCAGCGGCGAGTGGGCGATCGAATAGGCGATCTTGCGGCACTCCTCGATGTCGGTACCCTGCTCGACGCTGACGGTGATGAACTTGGTCGCGCCTTCGCCGTCGCGGATGATCTGCTGCGCCAGGTGGCGCGCGATGCCGGTGACGGCGTCGCGCAGCGCCTGGTAGTCCGCGTGCTCGGTCGAATCGACCTGCAGGTCGCCGGCCCCCGTTGCCACCAGGATGAAGGAATCGTTGGTGGAGGTGTCGCCATCGATGGTGATCGAGTTGAACGAGCGGTCGGCCGCGTACTTCACCAGTTCGTCCAGCACCGGCTGCGCCACCTTGGCGTCGATCGCCAGGTAGCCCAGCATGGTCGCCATGTTCGGCTTGATCATGCCGGCGCCCTTGCTGATGCCGGTCATGGTGACGGTGTGGCCGCCGATGCCGGTGGTGAGCGAGGCCGCCTTCGGCTGGGTATCGGTAGTCATGATGCTTTCCGCCGCGTTGAACCAGTTGTCCTGCTTCAGGTTGGCGATGGCGGCCGGCAGGCCGGCGACGATTTTCTGCACCGGCAGCGGTTCCAGGATCACGCCGGTGGAGAACGGCAGCACCTGGCCGGCATCGATGCCGAGCAGGCGCGCGACTTCGTCGCAGGTGGCGCGGGCGTTGGCCAAACCCGGCTCGCCGGTACCGGCGTTGGCGTTGCCGGTGTTGATCACCAGCGCGCGGATCGGCTTGGCGCCGCCGCTGACTGCCGCCAGGTTGGCCTTGCAGATCTGGACCGGGGCGGCGCAGAAGCGGTTCTTGGTGAAGACGCCGGCGACGGTCGCCCCCTCGGCGAGTTTCATCACGAGCAGGTCCTTGCGGTTCGGCTTCTTGATGCCGGCTTCGGCAAAGCCGAGTTCGATCCCGTTGACGGGTTTCAGTTCGGCAGCAACGGGCAGAGGGGAATTGACGGCCATGGCGTTCTCAAAAGGAAAGATTGTCGAATCCGGTATTGTACCGCCAGCGGCGCCCGACGCGCGGACAGACCAGGTTGCGAGCGCGGCCAGGTTGCATTGATTTGATGACTTTTCCTCAGCTGTCCTTAATAATAAGAAACATTACATTTTGGAATGGCCATCATGATGTCTCGGGTCTTGCGTTCCACTCTCGCGGCAACGCTGCTGGCGGCCCTCCCCGCGCTCGCCGATCCGGCCCCGGCACCGTCCGCACCGCCCCTGCCCAGGCCGCCGGCCGCCCTGCAGGCGCTACAAGCCGCATTGGCCGACCTGCAGCGCGGCATCGATCCGGGGCTGCCGCTGGCGCAGCAATTCGAGCGCCTGGCGACGGCGCGGCCGTCGTCGCGGACCGCGGAGAAGCTGCGCGCCGCCTTCGGCACCGACCGCCTGTATGCCATCGAGCGGCGGCCACCGGCGGCCGGCAGGCAGGCCTGGCGCGCCACCCTGTTCCCCTTGCAATACACTGCGGCGCAGGGCACGGGCGTCGACTGGAGCGAAGGCTTGCTCGACATGGCCGTGGAACCCGGCGGCAAGACCGCGCGCGGTCATGGCGGCATTGAACGCATCGCCGTCGAGGACGCCACCATGCGCATGACCTGGCGCGGCATCGTCTTCGACAGCCGCCAGCGGCGCGGCCATGCCGGCCTGTGGTTCGGCAGCGTCGACGCGCAGATCGCCGCCGCGCAGTTCCAGGACCGCAAGGATGGCGTCGGCATGGACATGAACGCGCTGCGTTTCTCCTCGCGCATGACCGAAAAGCCGAAGAGCATCGACATCGCCTACGACGCCCGCATCGGTTCGGTCGCCGTGGCCGGCGAACAGGTGGACGACATCCGCTTTGCGCTGCGCGTGACCGGCATCGACAAGAAGGCGATGGCCGAACTCAAGGCGCTGCAGGAGCGCCGGCAGGCCAGGCAGGAAACCCTGGCCGCGTTGACGCCGCAGCAGCAACTGGACGTCCTCCAGCCGCTGCTGCGCAGCTTCGGCCAGGCCGCCATGGCGCGCGGCACCGCGATCGAGGTCGACCAGATCGGCGCCAGCTACCATGGCATCCGGGCCGCCATCAAGGGCCGTATCGCGCTGCAGGGGGCCACCGCGGCCGACCTCGACGATGCCGGGCGCCTGCTGAACAAGCTGGTGGGACGCTTCGAGGTCCGGGTACCGCTGGCGCTGGTGAGCGAGATCGCCGGCACCATCGCCACCAGGCAGGTCGCGGCCCAGGCCGCGCAGCGCGGCGGCGGCGCCGATCCGCAGGCCGCCGCCCAGCTGCGCCAGAACATCACCGATCTGATGGTCGGCAAGCTGGTCGGTCCGGGCTTCGCGCGCCTCGAGAACGACGTGCTGGTGTCGACGCTGGAATGGAAGAACGGCATCCTCACCGCCAACGGCAAGCCGGTCCCGCTGCCGAAGCCGGATCAAGACAAGGCCGCTGTCGCGCGCGCCGTGGCGCCCGGCCCCGGTAACTTCCTGCAGGCGCGCCTGGTCGAGGGCAGCTGCACCCTGCCCGGCTTCCCGGACGAGGTCACGCGCGCCGACCGCGCGCTGCGCCAGCGCATCGAGTTCACCATCGGCGTCGACGGCCGCGTGAAGGATGCCCAGGTCACGCAGCCGAGCGGCTTCCCGGACTACGACCGCGCCATGCTGCAGGCGCAGGGCCAGTGCACCTACATCCCGGCCCTGCGCGACGGCAAGCCGATCGAACTGCGCTCGGCGCGCGAAACGGTGCGCAGCGCGGGCACGGGCGGCAGCGGGCGCTGAGGCCCGGTTTGCTAAGATGCGACCACTGACCGGAGGAATTCCATGACCGACAACCAACGCGATGTCCTAAGCGCGTGCTTTTCGCTGGCGATCATCGCCTTCGCCCTGTTCGTGACGCAGCGCTTCGTGCTGCCCCTGCTGTGGGCCGCGATCCTGTGCATCGCCACCTGGCCGCTGTACCGGCGCACGCTGGCGGCCCTCGGCAACCGCGAGATCCTGGCCGCGGCCCTCGTCACCGTGCTCGGCGCGATCGTCTTCATCACCCCGCTGGCGGTCGGCGTGAGCCAGGCCGCGCACCAGGCGCCGGCACTGGCCCAGCTGGTCGCCAGCGCCAACACCGACGGCCTGGCGCCCCCTGCCTGGCTGCTGCGCATTCCCTTCGCCGGCACCGAGATCCACGACTGGTGGAGCGCGACGCTCGGCCAGCCGCACGGCCTGGCGCACCTGCTGCAGGACAGCTCGGTGGGACGCATGCAGTCGGCCAGCGAAGTGCTCAAGCGGGTCGGTAGCGGCCTCATGCACCGGATGATCGATATCGCCTTCGCCTTCCTCTGCCTTTTCTTCTTCTACAAGGACGGCGCCGCTCTACAGCGGCAGACCGATGCCATCGGCGCCTACCTGATCGGCGCCACGCGCTGGAGCCTGTACTCGCTCAAGGTACCGGTCGCGGTGCGCGCCACCGTCAACGGCCTGGTGCTGGTCGGCCTGGCCGAAGGTGTCCTGCTCGGCATCGGCTACCAGATCGCCGGCGTGCCGTCGAGCGTGCTGTGGGCGGCCGCCACCGGGGTGCTGGCCATCATCCCGTTCGGTGCGCCGCTGGCCTTCGGCGCCGTCGCCCTGCTGCTGCTGTACCGCGGCGCTACCGCCGCAGCGATCGCGATCGCCGTCTGGGGTGCCATCGTCCTGTTCGTCGCCGACCACTTCGTGCGGCCGCAGATGATCGGCAGTGCCACCCAGCTGCCCTTCCTGGCGGTGTTGTTCGGCATCCTGGGCGGCGTCGAGACGCTGGGCCTGATCGGCCTGTTCGTCGGCCCCGTGGCGATGACCTTGTTCGTCACGCTGTGGCATGAGGAGCGCCGCATGCGCCTGCGGCCGGTGCGCGAATAGCGCTTGACCCTGACGCCACGTGAGGCATGACGCTGGCATCACGCTGAAAAAAGGAGAAGCGCGATGCTGAAAGTGGGTGAACTCGCCGCCGCCGCGGGACTGACGGTACGCACGCTGCATCACTACGACAGCATCGGGCTGCTCCAGCCTTCGGCGCGTTCCGATGCCGGCTACCGGCTCTACGACCGCGATGACGTGGCGCGCCTGCAGCGGATCCAGGCCCTGCGCGCATTCGGCATGAGCCTGTCCGACATCGGCCTTTACCTGGACAGCCCGGCCGGCTCGCCGCTGCTGGTCGTCGAACGCCAGCTGGCGGCGCTCGACCGGCAGATCAGCGAAGCTGCGCACATGCGCAGGCAGTTGCTGCGCCTGCATACCGAACTGGCGGATGGCGGCCAGCCGGACCTGTCCACGTGGTTGAGCACACTGGAGCAGATGATGGTCTACGAAAAATACTTCACCCAGGACGAGCTGGCACAGCTCCCCATGTACCACGACGACGGCGCCAAGGCGCAGTGGAAGGCGCTGGTCGACGAAGCGGCGCACCTGATGCGCACCGCGGCGCCCGACGCGCCCGCCGCTAGCGACCTCGCACGGCGCTGGCTGGAGGCCTTCGAGAGCGGTACCGGCGGCAACCGCGCCATGGCCTCGCGCGTGAACGCGATGGCGGCGCGCGAACCGGAAGCGATGCACACCCAGTTCGGCATGTCGCCCGCACTGATGGACTACGTGATGGCGGCGATCGCCGAACTCAAATACGGCGTATGGCGCAAATACCTGGCACCGGACGTGATCGCGCAGATGCGCCGGCACCACGCCGGCCGCGGCAAGGAATGGGCGCTACTGGTGGAGCAGGCGCGCGAGGCGATGCGGGCCGACCCCAAGGCCGCCGGCACCCGCGCACGCGCGCTGGCGCGCGAGTGGCTGGCGCTGTTCCACGACATGGTCGGCCCCGACCCGGCGGCACGCGAAGCCTTCCGCCATGCCAGTACAGTGGAACCGGTGCTGCGCATGGGGAACGGGATCAGCGAGGCGATGCTCGCGTGGCTGCGGCAGGCGATGCCGAAACCGGCAACGCAATGACAATGCGGGAATAAAAAA
>JAKOOD010000046.1 GCA_022701635.1 Burkholderiaceae bacterium
CCTTGCTCAGGCCTTGTATCGATAAGCTCATGGTCATCCTTCGTGGTTCAGTGCGCGGCTGTCGCGCCAGCGCAAGAGGTGGTCGCCGAGCCGGGCGGCGGCGTGGTTCATCGCATAGCCCAGCAGCGCGATGACGAGCACGCAGACCAGCACCAGGTCCATGCGCGCCCCGGCTTCGGCCATCAGCATGCTGTTGCCCAGGCCCGGGCCGGACGCGAACAGCAGCTCGCTGGCGACGGCGGCGATCCACGCCACCGCCAGCGCCTGCGACACGCCGGACAGGATGGCCGGCATCGCGGCCGGCAGCGCCAGCTTCAGTACGCGGCTGTGTGCCGGCAGCCGCAGTACCTGCGCCACGTCCAGGTAGCGGCGGTCGACCTTGGCCGCGCCTTCGTAGGCGTGCAGCAGGCAGGGCGTGAATGCCGCCAGCTGGACCATGAACAGGCGCGCCGGTTCGTCGCGGCCCAGCCACAGGCCGACCAGCGGAATCCAGGCGAACAGCGGTACCTGGCGCAGCGCGGTGAACAGCGGGCCGAACCCGCGGTCCAGCGGCCGGCACAGCGCCAGCAGCAGGCCGACACCGATGCCGGCCAGCGCGCCGCTGGTCCAGCCCAGTACGGCGCGGCCGAGGCTGGAGCGGATCGCGCCGGCCAGTTCGCCGCTGCGCCAGAGTTCCACGGCGGCGGCGCCGATCTGTTGCAGCGGCGGGAAGGTGGCGGCGTACAAGGGGCCGCGCTGGGCCTGCAGCTGCCAGACGGCGAGCAGGGCGAGCGGCAGTACCCAGCCTTTCCAGGTCGATTTCATCTCGGTGCCTCCATATCAGTGCCGCCATTGCAGCAAACGGTGCTGGACCAGCTGCAGCAGCCGGTCCAGCGCAAAGCCGATCACGGCGGTCAACACGATGCACAGCATCACCTGGTCCATGCGGAACATCTGGCGGCCGAATTCCATCAACTGGCCGATGCCCTGTTCGGCCGCCAGCTGCTCGGTCAGCACCAGCAGCATCCACGAGCGCGCCAGGCCGGTACGCAGGCCGGTCAGCATGCTCGGCGTGGCCGCCGGCAGTACCAGGCGCAGCAGCAGGCGCAGCGGCCGCAGCTTGTACAGCGCGCCCACCTCGTACCATGCGCCCGGGATGTCGCGCACGCCGTCGCGCACCGCCACCGCCACCGTGAAGAACACACCCTTGGCGACGATCAGGATCTTGAGGGTTTCGCCGACGCCGAACATCAGGATGAACACCGGCACCAGGGCCACGGTCGGCAGGTGGCGCAGCAGCTCGAACAGCGGCGCGCAGAAGTCGCGCACGTTGCGCGACAGCGCCAGCGCGATGCCGCAGGCGACGCCGGCGACGGCGCCGGCGCCGAAGCCGGCGGCCAGGCGTCCGAGACTCAGCTGCAGGTGCGCCTGCAGCTCGCCGCTGTCCCACAGCTCGCGCCCGGACAGCAACACGGCTTGCGGCGTCGGCAGCATCTGCGGCGGGATCCAGGCGGATTGCGCCAGCAGCTCCCAGGCCACGAGCAGCAGCACGACGGGCAGGGCCGCGTGGGCCAGGCGCAGCGCGTGCGATGCCAGCCCGGCGGCATCGGCGGCATCGGCGGCGCCGCGGCGGCGCCTCCAGCACCACAGCGCCAGCAACAGCACCACCGGGATCCATGCCAGGAACAGCTGCTGCAGCCCGATCCACGCGCTCAGCGCGCTGCCGAGCATGGCGCCGCCGAAGGAACCGGCCATCGACGCCGTGTTGAACAGGCTGGAGATCTTGCTCTTGGCGGCCGGGTGGCGGCTCAGCTGGCCCATGTTGATCAGGTGGATCAGCGAGGCGCCGGCGCTCAGCAGCACGCCGCCCAGCGCGAACCCGGCGAAGTCGGCCGCCACGCCCAGCAGCGCCAGGCCGGCCACCGCGAGCACGACGCTGGCCAGGTACTGCCACGCCAGCGGCACGCCGCGCACCAGGTAGCCGAGCCCGAGCAGCGCCACCACCGAGGCGACGCCGTCGATCATCACCAGCTGCACGGCTTCGGCCTGGCTCAGGTGGAGGACCTGCAGCGCGATCACGACCACGAAGGCCACATAGGCGGCGCGCGCGGCAGCCGCCACGCATTCGACCAGGCAGCTTTCGCCGACCTCGACGCTGGCCAGCAGCGCGCCGATTTCGCGCAGCGCGCCGCCGCCCGACGCCACGGCCGGTTCGTCGGGCAGGAAGGTCTGGGCGAACAGTGCCATGGCGCCGAAGCTGGCCGCCACCAGCGCGAAACTCCAGCCATAGCCGAGCGTGGCCGACAGCGCGTTCGCCGCGAACGGTCCGCACAAGCCCATGCCGACCAGCAGCGCGGCGCGGTACCAGCCCGCCTTGGCGGCGCCGATGCGCTGCAGCTCGCCGAGGAAGGCGCTGTTCATCGACACCACACGGAAGGGGATGCAGAAGCCGATCAGCAGCTGGGTCAGCGCGATCCAGTACCAGGCGCCGGTGAAGGGCAGCACCAGGTTCAGCAGCAGGGGGCCAACGCTGGCGATGCCGTACACGGCGCGCGCGCCGAAGCGGGCGATCAGGAAGCCGGCCGGCAGCGTGAGCAAGGCCATGCCCAGCGATTCCATCGACGAGATGATGCCGACCTGGGCCGCGGTGGCACCCATCTGCAGCGCATACAGCGTGGTGACCAGCTTGGCCATGCCGATGGTGGCGCCGCTGACGATCGCCAGCAGCAGGAAGCGCGCGATGAAGCGGCGGCTGTCCGGCTTGCTGGCGCTGAGGACGGCGCTGTTCACCGTGCCGGTCCTGCCCAATAGGTGGCGAGTCCCTGGCGCTGCAGGGCCGACTGCACGAAGCGCGGCTCGAAGGTCGACAGGATGTCGACGTCGGCGGCGATCAGGCGCGACTGCCTGGCGTACGCCGCCAGGTCGCGGTAATGCTCGGCCAGCGCCGGCGTGAACAGCGGCGACCAGCGCGCCTTCCAGCTGCCGCCGCCGCCTTCGTAATCGCGCCGGATGACGCTTTCCGGCATGCCGGCCGTGGCGCCGATGCGGATCACCTCGTTCTTGTTCGCTTCATCCGCCGACCAGCGCGCATTCTTCACGAAGGCATCCACGACCAGCTGGGTGATCTCCGGATTGGCCTGCACGAAGTCCCTGGCGCCCCACAGCTCGGCGCGCATCTGCCAGCTGCGCGGCGCCTGCTTGCTGTCCCAGACGATCTTCGCCAGGCCCTTGTCGACCAGCAGCCAGGCGTCGGACAGCGTGAAGAAGGCGTCGACGCTGCCGGCACTGACGGCGGCGGCGCCGGCCTGCGGGTTCAGGTTCACCACCCGGACGTCGGACAGCTTCATGCCGTTCGCTTCCAGCAGCTTGACGAACGGGTATTCCCAAGGCCGGCCGCGCATCAGCGCCACGCGCTTGCCCTTCAGGTCCTTGACGCTCCCGACCGTGGATTTGGCGGGCACCACCAGGTAGGTGTTCGAGGTGCTGGATGGCACCAGCAGGCGCGTCGGCACCCGCGCCGCGTTGACGATCACCGACGGCAGGTCGCCATAGGCGGCGAAGTCGATGCTGCGATTGGAAAAGGCTTCGTTGACCTGCGGGCCGACGGCGGCGGTCGATACCGGGACCCAGGTCAGCTTGACGCCGCGTTGGGCGAGCGCGTGTTGCAGCTCGCCTTGGCGGCTAATGGTGCCGACGCCGCCGGCGAATTCCTGCTTGCCGGCGTTGGTGTAGGCCACCACGGCGATGCGCACTTCGGTGGGCGGCGCGGCGAGGGCGCCGCCAGCCGCCAGCACCATGGCGAACGAGGCGAGGACACGTCGAATCAGATGCATTGGAATTCCTTGTGATCCAGCACGGCGTGGTCGATCCAGCCGGGCACGGAGAAATCGTGCGGCAGGAAGCCCCACTCCAGCAAAAAGTCCTTGAACTGCGACAGCGCGGCGACCGCCGCCGGCGCCAGCGCCGTGTCCAGGCGCGTGTGGACGTCGTCGCGGTAGGCCAGGCGCAGCCAGTCGTGGGTGGACCCGGTTTCCAGGCCGAGGAAATCGAGCACCTCCTGCGGACGCGCGCGGCCCCATGCGGCGACGTCGGTGACGCGCCGCAGGAAGCGCGCCACCAGGTCGGGACGCGCGTCGATGAAGGCCGTGTCCACGGTCAGCGGCCGCGGCGAGCCGTTGTTGATGCGCACCAGCGGGTCAGGATGGAAGCCGATGTCGATCACGATGCGGGCACCGATCAGGTGCGCCGTCTCCAGCCCCAGCGAGCCCTTGGCGTAGATCGCATCGACCTCGCCGCGCAGCAGGGCGCCGACTTCCGCCACGTACAGCGCGCGGCTGGTGACACTGGACGGGTTGGCGAAGTGTTCGCCCAGTGCCGGCACCTCGGCGCGTGACAGGTCGGCGGCCGCGACCTCGACCAGCTCGACGTCGCGTGCCCCCAGGCCTTCGGTGGACAGCGCGCCGAGGAAGCCGCGCAGCGCGGCGGCGCGGAAGATGTCGATCCGTTGCCCGGGGCGGCTGGGCAGGCCCACACGGCGTCCGCGCAGGTCGCGCACGTTGCGGATGCCGCTGCCGGGCAGGGCCAGGATCAGCTGCGCCTCGTCGATCCAGGTCAGGCCGATCACGCTGGTGGCGGCGCCCTGCGACCTGGCCCACAGCGCCGGAATGCTGCCGCCCTGGCGGAACGCGTGGCGCAGCGAATGGTCGATGTGCGAGGTGCGCAGCGCCTCGTTGCGGCCGTCCTGCAGCGAGGCGACGGCGATGCCGTCGGGCCCGAACTCGTCCTCGAACCAGCCGAGGTGGGCGGCGATGCCGAGCGGGGTCGGCACCGGGCAACGGGTAATGTAGATGGTGTCGCTCATGTCAGGTTCCGGTGCGTGGGTGAAGGCGGGCCAGTGCCGCCAGCGGCGCCGGGTCGATCCAGTCGTCGACGCTGAAATCGGCGGCCAGGAAGCCGTGGCGCAGCAGGAAGTCCTTGAAGGCCTTGAGTCCGGCGATCGCACTGTCGTCGAGGCTGGTCTGCAGGCGCTGGTGCACGCTCGCGCCGTAGCCGTAGCGCACCCATTCGCTCGAGGCATCGGTTTCGCGGCCGATGTAGGCGACCGCTTCGCGCGGATGGGCGGCGGCCCAGTGGCCGGCCGCGACCACCTGGCCCAGGAAGCGCGTGACCAGGTCGGGACGCTGGTCGATGAAGGAGGCGTCGACCGTCAACGTGCGCGGCGTGCCGTTGCCGTTGCGGACCAGCGGATCCGGGTGGATGCCGAGGTCGATCACCAGTTGCGCCGCCAGCATGTGCAGCACCTGGGTGCCGAGCACGCCCTTGACGAAGATCGCGTCGACGTCGCCGCGCAGCAGCGCCGCCACTTCGCTTTCGTAGTGATGGCGGCCCGCGCCGCCGAAAGGGTTCGGGGCGGCGACGGCTGCGACATCGGCCGCTGCGTCCCATACCGTATCCTTGATGTCGACCAGTTCCACCCGCTCCAGGCCGATCCCTTCCAGCGCCAGCGCGGTCTCGAAGGCCTTCAGCGCGGCGGCGCGCTTGAAATCGATGCTGACCGCGTGCCGCGTCAGTCCCAGGCGGCGCCCGGCGAGGTCGCGCGGCGTGCAGATGCCGCTGCCGGGCAGGGCGATGATGCCCTGGAATTCGTCGGTCCAGGACAGGCCGATCACGCGCGTGTCGCGGCCCTTGGCACGGGCCCAGATCGCCGGGATATTGCCGCCCTGGCGGAACGAGTGTGCCAGATGGTGGTCGAAGTGCGATTCGCGCACCTCGGCGTCGACATTGTCCTGCAGCGATGTCAAGGTGATGCCATCCAGCGCGAATTCGCGCGCCAGCCAGCCTTCCTGCACCGCGATGCCGAGCGGCGTCGGCACCGGGCAGCGGGTGTACCAGATGGTGTCGAGTCCCATGCTCAAGCCGCCCTGGCCGTGACCGGCGTGCGCGCGGCCTGGGTCACCAGGGGCAGCACTTCCTCGCCCACACGGTAGGCTTCTTCCAGATGGCCGTTGCTGGCCAGGATGAAGCGCGAGACGCCGATATCGACGTATTCCGCCAGGCGCTCGGCCACCTGTTCGTGGCTACCCACCAGCACGCAGCCCGGGCCGCCGCGGATGGCGGACATGCCGGCCCACACGTTGCGGCCGACCACCAGGTCGTCGAAACCGGTGGCCCCGCCGGTCAGCGTGCGCTGGCGCTGCGCGCCCACCGATTCGCTGCTGCCGCCGGAGCGCGCCGCGGCGCCGGCAAAGCTCCAGGCGCGGGTGGCGTCGTCCACCGTCGCATGCATGCGGCGCAGGTCGGCCCAGGCCTGCTCTTCGGTCTCGCGCGCCAGGATGTCGATGCGCATGCCGAAGCGGATCTCGCGTTCGGCGCCGTTGGCCTCGAACGCGCGGCATGCGGCGTCCACCACTTCGCGCTGCTTTGCCAGCGGCTCGCCCCAGGTCAGGTGCACGTCGGCGTGGCGCGCGGCGACCCGCATCGAGGCGTCGCTGGCGCCGGCCAGCCAGATGCGCGGCACGTCCTCGCGCACCAGCGGCTCGAGCAGGCCGCCGCCCTGCACCTGGTAGTGCTTGCCGGCGTAGTCGAAGGGGGCGCCGGCGCTGACGCCGCGGACCACGTCGAGGAATTCCGCAGTGCGCGCATAGCGTTCGTCGTGGCTGTTGAAATCGCCGTAGCCGCGCTGCGCGACCGGGTCGCCGCCGGAAATCACGTTCCATTCGACCCGCCCGCGCGAGATGCGCTGCAGGCTGGCCGCCATCTGGGCCGCGTAGGCCGGCTGGATGAAGTGCGGCTGCAGCGCGATCAGCAGGCGCAGGCGGCGCGTTTCGCGCGCCAGCGCGGCCGCCACCATCCACGGCTCGTCGGTGAAGCGGAAGATCGGGATCAGCGCGCCGTGGAAGCCGCTGATTTCGGCCGCGCGCGCCACCTGCGACAGGTAGTCGATATAGCCGAAGGTGTCGTCGTCGATGCGCGGCGCCACGCGCGCGCCGGTGGAAGTGTTCCACTCGCCGCGGGTGTGCTTGTCGTGGGCCTTGCGGCCGTCGCCGTGCATGGGCAGGCGCCAGAGGAATTCGATGCTCATGGGTGTTCTCTCGTTATCCGTGTACGGTTGTCATCGCAGGTTTCGTGCCACCCCGGCCAGGGCGGTTTCCCGGGGCAGGGCAGGGGGCGCCGCTGGTGCCGTGGCACCAGCCTGGCGGGCGGGTGGTGCTGCGGCACCAGTGGCGGCGCCGAACTGGTGGCTGACCAGCACGTGCAGCAGGGCGCGTGCGCCGACCGCCAGCGCGGCGTCGTCGACCTTGAATTGCGGCGAATGGTTGGGCGCCGCCGGTCCCGGCGGCGCCACGCCCAGGCCGAAGAAGAAAGACGGCACGGCGCGCGAGAAGTAGGCGAAATCGTCGGCCGCGTAGCTGCCGTTCGATTCCACCTGCACCGGTCCCACTCCGCGCAGCGCCGGCAGCAGCCGTTCGACCAGCGCGGCATCGTTGGCGCCGGCCGGATAGCCTTCTTCCCAGCTGACGCTGGCGCTGGCGCCGGCCGCCTCGGCGATCGAGTGCGCCGTACGCTCGATGCGGGCGATGGTGTCGGCGCGCTGCGCCGCCGCCGGCGAGCGCAGCGTACCTTCCAGCAGTACGCTGTCGGGCAGTATGTTGGTGCGCACGCCGCCGGCGATCTTGCCGATCGTGATCACGGGCGCCGGATTGCGTCCCAGGTCCGACTGGCGGCTGGGAATGGTCTGCCAGGCCAGCGCGATCTGCGCCGCCACCGTGACCGGGTCGACGCCGTACCACGGCATGGCCGCATGCGATTGCTTGCCCTGTACCTTGACATGGAAGGTGTCGCTGCCGGCGGTGACGCGCCCGCGGCTGACCGACAGGCTGCCGGACGGTCCCGGCCCGACGTGGAAGCCGACAAAGGCGTCCGGTTTCGGGTCCAGCACGCCCTGCTTGACGAGGAGGTCGGCGCCGCCTTCCTCGCCATTCGGCGCGCCTTCCTCGGCCGGCTGGAACACGAAGGTCAGGGTGCCGGGCAGGCTGGCGCGCTGTTGCGCCAGCAGCCTGGCCACGCCCAGCACGATCGCCATGTGCGCGTCGTGGCCGCAGGCGTGCATCACGCCGACTTCCCTGCCTTCGTAGACCGTCCTCGCGGTCGACGCGTACGGCAGGCCGGGCGGCTCGCTGACCGGCAAGGCGTCCAGTTCGGCGCGCACCGCCACGTGGGGGCCGGGCAGGCCGCCGCGCAGCACGCCGATCACCGCCGTGTGGGCCAGCCCGGTGCGCACCTCGAGACCGGCGTCGCGCAGCGCTCGTGCCACCAGCGCGCCCGTGCGGAATTCGCGGTTGCCCAGTTCCGGGTGCTGGTGGATGTCGTGGCGCCAGGCGACGATCTGGTCGTTCACGGCGGGCAGGGCGGCATCGAGGCGGGACAGGAGCGCTTCCTGGCCGTGGGCGTGGCCGGCGGCCAGCGCCG
>JAKOOD010000048.1 GCA_022701635.1 Burkholderiaceae bacterium
GCTTGCTCAGGATGTAGGGCGCGCTCAGGTAGGCATCGTGCACCGGGTCGCGCGGCGTGTAGCTGGTGCTCCATTCGGTGAAGTACAGCGGCAGCTTGGGCAGGTAGGAAGCCTCGATTTCGCGCCGTACCTTGCGCACGTCGCCGACGATGGCGTCGTCGGACGCCGACAGCTTGGTGTCGCCCTTGCCGTTTTCGTCGAGGAAGCCGCCGTCCACGCCATAGGTGTGGGTGGTGATGAAATCGACCGCGGCCCCGCTCTTCTGCGTATGCGCCAGGAATTCCGGCACCCAGGCCGCGCCCGCGGTCGACGGTCCGCCCACGCGCAACTGCGGATCGATCGCCTTGATGGTGCGCGCGCTCAGGTCGTACAGTGCAAAGTAGGCCGGCTGGTCGGCCTTTTCCCAGAAGCCGTCCAGGTTCGGTTCGTTCCACACCTCGAAGAACCAGGTGCGCACTTCGTCCCGGCCGTAGCGCTGCTGCAGATGGCGCACGAAGGCGTCGACCAGCGGCGCCCACTGCGCATGGTCCGGGTGCGAGGTGTTGCCCTTCCAGTAGAAGATGCTGTTGTCCGAGGTCTTCATCGCTTCCGGCGTGAAGCCCAGTTCGACGAAGGGCTTGATGCCGATGGCGAGCAGCTTGTCGTACAAATAATCGATCTTGGTCCAGTCGTAGACCGGCTTGCCGCCGACGACCTTGTAGGTGCCCAGCACGTCGTGGAAGATGCCGTGGAAGCGGATATAGCGGAAGCCCAGTTCATCCTTCGCGGTCTTGAGCTGGGCCAGGCTGTCGTCGCGGATCAGGGTGCCGGGAAAGTCGGCACCGACCGAGAGGTCGGCGAAGCGGTCGCGCGTCACGGTCGGCGCGTCGAGGTCGATCGGGATGCGGCGGGCGGCGTTATCGGCCGCCAGCGCCGGGACATTCAGTGTGGAAGCGAAAGCCAGCGCCAGGGCGCTGCCGAGCAGGGTACGACGTGATCGCATGCTTGTTATCCTTTATGGGCGTCGGTTGTCTCCAAATGAATGTTTGCGCTAACAATTCATTTCGCACAAGAATAAAGGATAAATACTGCGAAGTAAAACAAAACGGCCGGCATCGCCATGCCGGCCGTTTTATCGGGTTTGCGTGCTTCCTTCGCTCAGCGGCTTAGCCGTCGATGTGCACCGACACGCCGGTATTGCTGTACTCGAGCGACGCCTTGTAGCCATCCGCGCTGACGCCCGTGAACACGCCCTTGCGCGCGCCTGCGCTGACGACCTGGTACGAGGTACCGACGCTCGGCTTGAAGCCGTTCGCGAATGTCAGGCGCAGGGTGCCGCCGACGATGGTGAGCGTGCCCTTCACGCTGAGGCTGCCGGCATTCGCGGCGCCCAGCGTGATCTGCAGCGTGCCCTTGTCGAGCTGGGTGTAATTGCCGCCCACGATGACCGGCGCCGGGGCACTGCTGGCCACGGTGGCGCCGCTAGCCACATACACGTCGCCGCTGCCGAAGGCCGTCGGCGACAGCGCCTCGAGCGTGCCGCCTTCGACCTGGGTGCCGCCGGTCCAGCTGTTGTTGCCGCCCAGTTTCAGGGTGCCGCTGCCCTGCTTGACCAGCTTGCCGCTGCCGCCGATGTCGTTGCGCCAGCGGTCCGCGGCGTTGAAGCCGCCCTTGCTCCCATCCATGTTCAGCACCACGTTGCCGCTGAAGGCGGCGTAGCCGTCGGCGGCGGCGAACAGGTTCAGGCGGCCCCAGCCTTCGGCATCGTCCAGCACCGGATAGCCGGACGCGATCGCCGTGGTCTTCAATACCACGCGGCGCTGGGCGTCGCTCAGGTAAGGCAGGCGGGTTTCGAGCAGCACTTCGGCACCCTTCGGCACCACCGCCGGCGCATTGGTGGCGCCGGTCTGCGGCAGGCCATAGGTCATGCGGCGCACGTAGTTGGCCTTGCTGGCGGTGTAGTCGGCGAAGCGGTCGTTGGCGGCGGTGCCCGACACGGCATACGCCGCGAAGGTGTCCGCCGTGGTATTGGTCAGCTTGATGAGCGTCGTGTGGGCCTGGGTCACGGCGGCGGCACGGGTGGTGGCGCCGGCGGCGATGATGTTGGCGGCGGCGACGGCCTGGGCCTGCACGCGCCCGCCCATCACGTCCAGCGGCGAGTGCATGCCGGCCAGGATGCGGCTTTCGCCCAGTTCCAGGCCGCGGCCGACCAGTTCCTGGTAGCGCTCGGGCAGCACGTACGCCATGCCGACCGCGTTGCGGGTCGCCTCGGCCGAGTGGCCGCTGGGGAAGCCGCCGTCGCTGACCGGGGTCGAGCTCTTGGCCGGCACCAGCGCCGGCAGCACCGCGACCTGGCTGCTCCAGCGGTAGGGACGCGCGTATTTGTAGAAACGCTTGGCCGGCTCGGTCGATCCGTTGCCGCCCATCGCATTGACGAAGTCCACTACCTTGCCGAAGTCGGCATTGGCATCGCCGCCGACGCCGTTGTTGTTGCCGCCGTCATCGTATTTGACGGTGGTGGCGTCGGCCGGCACGCCCGTGATGGTGGTCGTTGCGCGGCTGGCGCTGCGCCAGGCATCGGTCAGCGGGCCCATGCCTTCGGTCACGCTGTAGCCCTTGTTGCGGCGGTCGTCGAGGTAGGCTTGCACGCCCTGCGCCGCAGTGCGGCCGCCGGTGGCCTTGACCACGTAGTCGATGTTAGCGCTGTGCACGGCGGCGTTGGCGATGGTGCCGCCGTTGCTGCCGTCGTTCGGTACGCCGGTCCAGCTCGATTTGACCACGGCCGGGAAGCCGTCCACCGCGGGCGCGCTGACGTCGGCATCGACGATTTCGGTCAGCGGTTTCCAGACGTTGAGCATGCCGCCCAGCACGCGCACACCGGCATTCGTGGCCAGGGTCGCGTAGCGGGCGTCGCCGCGCTGGTTGCTGGCGGCGCTGTCGACGAAGGCGGTGACCTGCGGCAGTGGCGCCGTATCGGCTGCGCCCTGGTCGGCCGGCGCGGCCGGGGCGACGCTGACCGGCGTCAGGTCGGGGCCGTCATTGCCGCCGCCGCAAGCGGACAGCAGGACCAGGATGGCACCGGCAATGGCGTGGCGGGACGTAGTATGGACAGTACGGGAATGGGACGTGCGCAGCATGCTTGCTCCGAAATAGTGAACATCGAGTGACGCGCATTATTCCCATGCAATGTGACGTGGCGATGAATATGAAAAAAGGGACAGGCGTAATGCCCGTCCCTTCTTCGCTCTTCTTCTTGATATTTGCGGCTGCAGTCATTTGCCGCAACCGTCGTCTCCCCGCCTACTTCTCCGACAGAAATATTTTAACTGGACAACCTTTCTTCCAGCGCACGTTTGGTTGCCACCAGTTCCTGAGGCAATCCATACGCCAATTTATCGAAGAGTTCGGTGTGCAGCTTGAGTTCGTCGCGCCAGGCGTCCTTGTCGATCGAGGTGATGCGTTCGAAGGCTTCCTGGTTGAAGTCGATGCCGGTCCAGGTCAGGTCGCCGTACGACGGCGTGGTGCCGAAGATATGCTCGACGCCGCCGGCCTGGCCCTGCACGCGGTCGAGGATCCACTTCAGCACGCGCATGTTGTCGCCGTAGCCCGGCCACACGAAGTTACCGGCCTCGTCGGTGCGGAACCAGTTGACGCAGAAGATCTTCGGCAGCGCCGCCGGGTTGTTCGCAGCGACTTTGTGGCCCAGGTCCAGCCAGTGCTGGAAGTAATCGCTCATGTTATAGCCGATGAAGGGCAGCATCGCGTACGGATCGCGGCGTACCACGCCCTGCTGGCCGGCCGCGGCGGCGGTGGTTTCCGAACCCATGGTCGCGGCCATGTACACGCCTTCGGTCCAGTCGCGCGCCTCGGTCACCAGCGGCACCGTGGTCGAGCGGCGGCCGCCGAAGATGAAGGCCGAGATCGGCACGCCGGCCGGATCGTCCCAGGCAGGGTCGATCACCGGGTTCTGGGTCGCGGCCACCGTGAAGCGCGCGTTCGGGTGCGCGGCCTTGGTGCCGGACGCCGGGGTCCAGTCCTTGCCCTGCCAGTCGATCAGGTGCGCCGGGGCTTCCTTGGTCATGCCTTCCCACCAGACGTCGCCGTCGTCGGTCAGGGCGACGTTGGTGAAGATGACGTTTTCGCGCAGCGACGCCATGCAGTTGGCATTGGTTTTTTCATTGGTGCCCGGGGCCACGCCGAAATAGCCGGCTTCCGGGTTGATTGCAACCAGCTTGCCATCGGCACCCGGCTTGATCCAGGCGATGTCGTCGCCGATGGTCGTGACTTTCCAGCCTTCGAAACCGGCGGGCGGGATCAGCATCGCGAAGTTGGTCTTGCCGCAGGCCGAAGGGAAGGCGGCCGCCACGTACTGTTTTTCGCCCTTCGGCGATTCGACGCCGAGGATCAGCATGTGTTCAGCCAGCCAGCCGGTGCCGCCGCCCTTCGCTTCCTGGTAACCCATGTTGGAAGCGATGCGCAGTGCAAAGCATTTCTTGCCGAGCAGCGCGTTGCCGCCGTAGCCCGAGCCGAACGACCAGATCTCGCGGGTTTCCGGGTAGTGGACGATGTACTTGGTGGCATTGCACGGCCAGCGCACGTCCTGCTGCCCCGTCTGCAGCGGCATGCCGACGCTGTGCACGCAGGGAACGAAGTCGCCATCGGACCCCAGCACGTCGTACACGGCGCGGCCCATGCGGGTCATGATGCGCATGTTGACCGCGACGTACGGCGAATCGGACAGTTCGACGCCGATGTGGGCGATCGGCGAGCCCAGCGGGCCCATCGAGAACGGCACCACGTACAGGGTGCGGCCGGCCATGCAGCCGTCGAACAGGCCGTGCAGGGTCTGGCGCATTTCCTGCGGATCGGTCCAGTTGTTGGTCGGGCCGGCCTGCTCTTTGGTAGCGGAGCAGATGAAGGTGCGGTCCTCGACGCGGGCGACGTCGCTCGGGTCGGAGCAGGCGAGATAGGAATTCGGGCGTTTTTCGGGGTTCAGGCGCTTCATCGTGCCTGCCTCGACCATCTGGGCGCAGAGGCGGTCGTATTCTTCTTCGGAGCCGTCGCACCAGTAGATGGCGTCGGGTTTGGTGAGCGCCGCGATCTCGGACACCCAATTGATGAGCTTGTTATGCTTGATGTAAGCTGGGACGTTCAGTGCGGCGACGCCGCGCATGACAGGTTGATTCATGAGGTACTCCAATGCCAATAAAGAAATCTTGGCGACTCCGAAACCCGGGCGCGTCCGCTGCCGTCATGGCGATGCGGTCCGGCGGTGCGCGCTGCCGCGTTTCACGGTCCCTGTTGTCTTGTCCGGACGCGGCTGCCCTGTGGGTTCGCGATGCGGACGATGGACGTCTATCGTATTGGCCGCAAAAGATATCAATCAGACATCGCGGTCTCTTATTTCTGGACGATTCTACACCTGCGCCGATGCGTTTAACATGCTTCCACAACAAAAATGTAGGAATTTTGGTTGACTAATGTAGTAGGCTATTTTTGCTGTTTCAGATCCTGTCATTTCATTACGTCCAATCCACAAACTTCAGCGAATTCCCATGAAAATAGCGATTCTCGACGATTACCAGGATGCGGTCCGCAAGCTCGACTGCTTCAAATTATTGGACGGCCATGAGGTCAAGGTGTTCCAGCACGGCGTGCGCGGACTCGGCCAGATGGCGATCCGTCTGGCGCCCTTCGATGCCCTGGTCCTGATCCGCGAGCGCACCGCCCTGTCGCACGCGCTGCTGGCAAAACTGCCGAACCTGAAACTGATCTCGCAGACCGGCAAGGTGTCCGGCCACGTCGACGTGGCGGCGGCAAGCGCGCGCGGCATCGCGATTGCCGAAGGCGTCGGTTCGCCGGTGGCGCCGGCCGAGCTGACCTGGGCGCTGGTCATGGCGGCATCGCGCCGTATCGTCCCCTACGCAAACAACCTGAAGGATGGCTTGTGGCAGACGGCGTCGATCAACCCCGCCTTGAACGGCCTGGGACGCGTGCTGCGTGGACGTACCCTGGGGATTTGGGGTTACGGCAAGATCGGACGTCTGCTGGCCGGGTACGGCAAGGTGTTCGGCATGCGGGTCATGGTGTGGGGCAGCGACAAGAGCCGGGCGGCGGCCGAGGCCGACGGTTTTATCGCGGCGCCGTCGCGCGAAGCCTTCTTCGGAGACGCCGATGTGCTCAGCCTGCACCTGCGCCTGGCCGATGCCACGCGCGGCATCGTCACCGCGGCCGACCTGGCGCGCATGAAGCCGGATGCGCTGTTCGTGAATACGAGCCGGGCCGAACTGGTGGCCGAAGGCGCGCTGGAAGCGGCGTTGCAGCGGGG
>JAKOOD010000051.1 GCA_022701635.1 Burkholderiaceae bacterium
CGCCGCGAAGGCACACAGCTCGTCGTGGCGCCGGACTCGCCGCTGCGCGCGGCGCTGGCCATGGAAGCCGTGGCGGAAGAGCGGATCGATGCCCGCTTCACGCTGCCGGCGGTCGTCGAAGCCGATCCGGCACGGGTCGTCAAGGTGACGACCCCGGCGCCCGGCCGCATCGTCACCCTCGACAAGCGGCTCGGCGACGTGGTCAAGGCGGGCGATGTCCTGTTCACCATCGACGCGGCGGACCTGGCGCAGGCCAGGGCCGACGACGCCAAGGCGCGCGCCGCGCTGGCCCTGGCGCGCAGCAATCTGGCACGCCAGCGTACGCTGGCCACCGCCGACATCGCGGCCACCCGCGACCTCGAGCAGGCCGGTGCCGACGACGAGCAGGCCGCCAGCGAGGCCGCCCGCACCGCGGCGCGCCTTGCCCAGCTCGGCGCGCGCGGCGCCGCGCCCGGGCGCGCGCTGGCGGTACGGTCGCCGATCGGCGGCCGCGTCGTCGAACTCGCCGCCGGGGCCGGCGGTTACTGGAACGATGCGACGGCGGCGCTGATGGTGGTCGCGGACACGTCCCGCGTCGACGTCACTGCCAACGCCAGGGAGCAGGATCTTGCCCACATCTATGAAGGACAGCGGGTAGCGGTGCGTGGCGCCGGCTTCGGTGACGTGACCGATGCCCGCGTGGCCACCCTGGGCTGGGCGCTCGATCCGGACACGCGCACGCTCAAGGTACGCCTGCCGGTCGCGAACCGCGACGGACGGCTGCGCCCCGGCATGTTCGCGCAGGCCGATTTCGCCGAGCGGCCGCGCCGCGGCATCATGCTGCCCCTGGCGGCGGTGGTACAGGACGGTTTTGCCAGCCGGGCTTTCGTCGAGGTCGCGCCGTGGCGCTTCGAAGCGCGCGCCCTGCACCTGGGCACCCAGGTCGGCGAACGGATCGAGGTCACGGCCGGCCTGCGCGCCGGCGAGCGCGTGGTGGTGAGGAACGGAGTGCTGCTGAATGATTGACCGTATCGTCGCGCTGTGCTTCCACAAGCGTGGACTGGTCGGCTGCCTGTTCATGCTGATCGCCGCGTATGGCGGATGGTGCTGGACCCAGTTGCCGCTCGAGGCCTACCCCGACATCGCGGATACGACCTCGCAGGTGGTCACGCAAGTCAACGGGCTGGCGGCCGAGGAGGTCGAGCAGCAGATCACGATCCCCCTGGAACGCGAGATCATGGGCACCCCCGGGATGCAGGTGATGCGTTCCAAATCCACCTTCGGCCTGTCCCTGATCACGGTCGTCTTCAAGGACGGCATGGAGGATTACTGGTCGCGCCAGCGCCTGCAGGAGCGTATCGCCGCCGTCAGCCTGCCGTACGGCGCCCAGCCCGGCCTCGATCCGCTGACGTCGCCGATCGGTGAAATCTACCGCTATACGCTGGAGTCGCCGACGCGCAGCCTGCGCGACCTGTCCGAGCTGCAGCGCTGGAAAGTGATCCCGCGCCTGAAGCAGGCGGCCGGCGTCGTCGACGTCAGCAACTTCGGCGGCATCACGACCCAGTTCCTGCTTGAACTGGATCCCGCCGCCCTGTCGAAGTACAACCTGACACTGGCGCAGGTCACGCAGGCGATCGCCGCCAACAACGCCAGCGCCGGCGGCAGTGTCATCGCACGCGGGGAGCAGGGACTGGTCATCCGCGGGACCGGGCTGATCCGCAGCATGGACGATCTCGGCAACATCGTGGTGGCGCAGAAGGCGGGCGTGGCGGTCTTCCTCGGCGACCTGGGCCGGGTCACCCTGGGCAGCCAGGAGCGCCATGGCGTCCTCGGCAAGGACCGGGTACCGGATACGGTGTCCGGCATCGTCCTCCTGTTGAAGAACGAAAATCCATCCGACGTCATCGCGCGCGTGCACGAGGCGGTGCGCGACTTGAACGACCACGTGCTGCCGAAGGACGTCAAGGTCGTACCCTACATGGACCGCAGCATGCTGGTGGACGCCACCGTCGGCACCGTCGGCAAGACGCTGGTCGAGGGAACGGTGCTGGTCTCCGTGGTCCTGGTCCTGTTTCTCGGCAGCCCGCGCGCGGCCCTCATCGCCGCGACCGCCATTCCGGTGTCGCTGCTGTTCGCGTTCGCCATGATGCGTCAGTTCCACGTGCCGGCCAATCTTCTGTCTCTCGGGGCCATCGACTTCGGCATCATCGTGGATGGCGCGATCTTCGTGCTGGAAGCGATCCTGCTGCGGCGCGAAGCCCAGCCCGACGGTCCGCTTGCCGCCTCGGAGGCGCTCGGCGCGGCCTTGCAGGTGATGCGGCCGACCTTCTTCGGCATGCTGGTCATCATGATTGCCTACCTGCCGCTGTTCGCGTTCCAGCGGATCGAGTACAAATTGTTCTCGCCGATGGCCTTCGCCGTGGCCTTCGCGCTGCTGGGGGCGTTGTCGATGACGCTCATGCTGATTCCCGGCATGGCGTACGCGGCCTTCCGCTCGCCCCGCAAGATCTTCCACAATCCGGTGCTGGCCTGGCTGATGCCACGCTACCAAGGGCTCCTGGAACGCCTCGTGGGGCGTTCAGGAATCGTCCTGTCGCTGGTCGTCGCCACCTTCGCCGCGGTGGCGGTGCTGGGGGCCACGGTGGGCCGCGATTTCCTGCCCGTCCTCGATGAAGGATCGATCTGGCTGCAGGTGACCCTGCCGCCCGGGATCTCGCTGGACAAGGCGACCCAGATGGCGGACGCCCTGCGCGCCGCCACCCTGCGCGAACCGCAAGTGGCGCACGTGGTGACGCAGCTGGGACGCAACGACGACGGCACCGATCCGTTCACGCCGTCGCATATCGAATGCGCCGTCACCTTGCTGCCCTACGAGCGGTGGCCGTCCGGCATGCGCAAGCAGGACCTGATCGACCGGCTCGCGGCGCGCTACCGCCGGCTGCCCGGCACCGACGTCGGCTTTTCCCAGCCCATGATCGACGGCGTGCTCGACAAGCTGGCGGGCGCGCACAGCGACCTGGTGGTCAAGGTGTATGGCGACGACTTCCGCGCCACGCGCCGCTTGGCACGCGATGTCGAAGGGCTGCTGCGCAAGGTGCCCGGAGCCCAGGATGTCATCGTCGACCAGGAGCCGCCGCTGGCGCAGGTGCGCGTCGAGGTCGACCGGGCGGCCAGCGCGCGCCTCGGGGTCAACGTCGCGGAGGTGATGGCGCTGATCCAGACCGGTATCGGAGGCAGTCCGGTCGGCCAGGTCTACCTGGACGACCGCAACTACGACATCGCGGTGCGCTTCGCCGGGACCGCGCGCGCCGACCCGCAATCGATCGCCGCGCTGCCGCTGTCGACACCCGGTGGTGCCCAGGTGCCGCTGTCCCAGGTGGCGCGCGTCACGATTGCCGAAGGCGAAACGACGATCACGCGCGAAATGGGGCGGCGCCACCTGACGGTCCGTACCAACCTGCGCGGACGCGACCTGTCGTCGTTCCTGGCGGATGCGCAGGCGCGCATCGAGCGCGACATTCCCTACGACCACGCGCGCTACCATATCGCCTGGGGCGGCCAGTTCGAGAACCAGCAACGCGCGCAGGCGCGCCTGGCGGTGATCGTGCCCGCGGTCCTGGCGTTGATGTTCGTCTTGCTGTATTCGCAGTTCGGCAACCTGCGGCAGCCCGGTCTGATCCTGGTCGCCGTGCCCCTGTCCTTGCTGGGTGGCCTGGCCGCGCTGCACCTGCGCGGCATGACCTTGAACGTGTCGTCGGCGGTGGGCTTCATCGCCCTGTTCGGCGTGGCGGTATTGAACGCGGTCGTGATGATCTCCAACCTCAACCGTTGGCGCGCCCTGGCGCCCGATGACTTGCGGGGTGCCGTGATCCAGGGCGCGCGCGAGCGCGTGCGGCCGGTCCTGACGACGGCCACCGTCGCCGCGCTGGGCCTGGTACCCGCCGCCCTGGCGCATGGCCTGGGCAGCGACGTACAGCGGCCGCTGGCGACGGTGGTGGTGGGCGGCCTGGTGACGGCGACCATCCTGACGCTGCTGTTGCTGCCGGCACTGTATTACCTGGTCGAGGAATGGCACGGGCGGCGGCGCGCCGGCGCGCCGTCGCATGAAGGAGATCCCGCATGAAACCGGCACGTTTGTTTGCGGCGTGGTCGATCGCCGGCCGTTTAATCTTGCCGGGCGCGCTGGCGGGCACCCTCGGGGCTTGCGCGGTCGGGCCAGCCTTTGTCGCGCCCGCCGCCCCGTCCGATACCCGGTATACCGCGCAGCCCTTGCCGGCGGCGACGGCCGGCGCGCCCGGCCCGACCGGCGCCGCCCAATACTGGGTGCCCGCGAGCACCGTCGAGCCGGACTGGTGGACGGCTTTCGCCGCGCCCCGGCTGGACGCCTTGCTGGCCGCCGCGTTGGCCGACAGTCCCGACCTCCAGTCGGCCGACGCCGCCTTGCGCGCGGCCGGCGAACTCGCGGCCGCACAGCGCGGCGCCTTTGCGCCGAGTGCCAGCCTGGAGTTCCTGCCGACGCGGCAGCGGGTCGCGTCGAGCCTGTCGAGTCCGACCGCCTCGGGTGCCAACCTGTATACATTGCACACGGCGCAGCTAAGTGTCGCCTACGCGCCCGACGTGTTCGGTGGGCAGCGCCGCCAGTTCGAGAATGCGCAAGCCCAGGTCGACACGGCACGCTTCCAGCGCGCCGCCGCCCGCCTGACGCTGGCATCGAACCTCGTCAACGCGGTGATCAACCAGGCGGCACTCGAGGAGCAGCTGGCGGCGGATCGCGCCATCGTACAGGCCGCGCAGGCTTGCCTCGACGCCATGCACGCCGCGCGCCGCGCCGGGCAGGCGGGTGCCGCGGATGTGGCGGCCCAGGAAGCGCTGCTGGCCCAGGCGCAGGCCGCGCTGCCGGCACTGGAAAGGCAGCTTGCCCAGCAGCGTGACCTGGTGGCCGCGCTGGCGGGCCGGACGCCGGCGACGGATCGGCTGCCGCGTCCGTCGCTGGACGACTTGCAGCTGCCGGCCAGGCTGCCGCTCACGCTGCCGGCGCGTCTCGTCGAGCAACGGCCCGACATCCAGGCCGCGCAGGCGCAAATGCGTGCCGCGTCGGCGCAAATCGGTATCGCCCAGGCGGCGCGCTTGCCGAATATCGGGTTGAGTGCGGCCCTCGGCAGCGCCGCGCTGACGCCGGGCACGCTGTTCCAGTCGGGGGGCGGTTTCTGGAGCATCGGCGTCGACCTGGTACAGCCGCTGTTCCAGGGCGGCGCGCTACGGCATCGCCAGCGCGCGGCCGAGGCATCCTACGAGCAGGCCGCCGCGCAGTACCGGCTGGTCGTGCTGAGCGCATTCCAGAACGTCGCCGATGTGCTGTACGCGATCGACGCCGACGCGCGCGGCCTGCAGGCCGCCCTGGCGGCGCAGCAGGCCACGCAGCGTGCACTCTCGATCGCGCAGTCGCAATGGCGCGCCGGCCAGGTGGGGCATCCGGCGGTATGGCAGGCCGAGCAAGCCTGGCAGCAGGCGCGGGTGGCGCTGATCCAGGCGCGCGCCAACCGCTTGAGCGATACCGTCGCGTTGTTCCAGGCGCTGGGCGGCGGCGCCGTGGCGGCGCCATGAAGACACTCGCCGCTTGCATGTGCGCGGCGTGCCTGGCAAGCGCTTGCGCCGATGTCGGCGATGCGCGCTATCCGCAGCGGGACGGGTGGCGGGTCGGGATCGTCGAGTCGACGGCGCCCGCCGGCAGCACGCCGGGCAACGGCTGCGGCGAGACAGCCGCGCTCGACCACGCGGTCTACGTCCGCTACTACGCGGGCATGCGGCCGCGGCGCACCGTCGTTGCGATCGTGCCCGGCACCAGCTGGCCTGCCGGACAGCGCCTGTACTTCAACCTGCGCGACTGCCGGCGCCAGGGCATCGCCATCCCAGACGCCGGCTGAATCGCCGACGAAGCCCAGCCCGGGACGTACCGCAAGGCTTTCCAGGGAAGTCGGCAAGGGATGCGAGGAGATCGTGGTCCCAGTTCCACTACTGGATGCGGCCTGCCATCAAGCCGAAAAGGACCTCGACAGTCGTCGGCGCATTCAGCTTGCCAGCGGCGAGTCGGCCCAGTGATGCAACAAGGCGCCCGGGTCAGCATAGATTGCCGCCGCATCGGCAAAGGCCGCATCGTCCCAGTAGCCGCCGCAGCGCAGTGCGATGCCCCGGACCCCGGCCGCCTTGGCGGCGGCGATGTCGTAAGGCGTGTCGCCGATCATCACGGCCTCCGCGGGTTGCACGCCGGCCTTGCGCAAGGCGACTTCGATAATGTCGCCGT
>JAKOOD010000084.1 GCA_022701635.1 Burkholderiaceae bacterium
GCAGGCGCGGCGGCTTGCGGGGCGGCGAACACGGAAACGGCGAACAGGGAAGCAACCAGACCAGCGATGAGTTTGGACATTGCAGGTTCCTTTTCGTGGAGAGTGATTCACGAAGGTGGATATGCGCTCTTAACGGCGCCTCTTATTTTCCGGTTGACAGTGTTTTAGTGAAAACTTCAAACCCTATTTCTTCGGGCCGCCGATGGCTGCGGCCGGCACTTCCATCCATTCACCCGGCATCAAGGGGTGGGTCGCCAGCGCAAACGGACCGATGCTCGCGCGTACCAGGCGCAGGGTCGGCAGCCCGACCGCGGCCGTCATGCGCCGCACCTGGCGGTTCTTGCCTTCTTCCAGCGTGATCGCGAGCCAGCTGGTCGGCTTGTCCTGGCGCACCCGGATCGGCGGGTTGCGCGGCCACAGCCACGCCGGCTCGGCGATCTGCACCGCGCGGCAGGGCTTGGTGATGAAGTCGCCCAGGTCGAGCGGCGCCTGCAGGCGCGCCAGCGCGGCCGCGTCCGCCATGCCGTCCACCTGTACCAGGTAGGTCTTGGCTTCCTTGTGGTCCGGATGGGCGATCTGGTGCTGCAGGCGGCCGTCGTCGGTGAGCAGCATCAGGCCTTCGCTGTCCGCATCGAGGCGGCCGGCCGGATAGATGCCGGGAATGTCCAGATAGTCGGCGAGGGATGCGCGGTCCGGCTCGCGCGAGAACTGGCAAAGCACCTGGAAGGGTTTATTGAATAAGATGAGCGGCATGTTCGGTGCTGGTGCATAATGTAAAACTGCATCTTGTGTCTAAGACAAGATATCGGCGGCAGCCGCTATTGTAATCGGAGGAGGCGATGAGCCAACATATCGAAGTCCCTGGCGACGGCCAGAAAATCACCGTCAACGCCGACGGCACCCTGAACGTGCCCGACCAGCCCATCATTCCGTTCATCGAAGGCGACGGCGTCGGCGTCGACGTGACCCCGGTGATGCGCAAGGTGGTCGATGCCGCGGTGGCCAAGGCGTATGACGGCGAACGCAAAATCCATTGGATGGAAATCTATGCCGGCGACAAAGCGACCCGCCTGTACGGTGCCGAGACCGCGCTGCCGGCGGAAACCCTGGCCGCGGTGAAGGACTACGTGGTCTCGATCAAGGGACCGCTGACCACGCCGGTCGGGGGCGGCATCCGCTCGCTCAACGTGACGCTGCGCCAGCAGCTCGACCTGTATGTCTGCGAGCGCCCGGTGCGCTACTACCGCGGCGTGCCGTCGCCGCTGCGCGAGCCGGAGAAGACCGACATGGTGGTGTTCCGCGAGAATTCCGAAGATATCTACGCCGGCATCGAATGGGCGGCGGAGTCGGACGGCGCGCGCAAGATCATCGCCTTCCTGACGGACGAGATGGGCGTCAAGAAGCTGCGTTTTCCGGAGACCTCGGCGATCGGCATCAAGCCGGTGTCGCGCGAAGGCACCGAGCGCCTGGTACGCAAGGCGATCCAGTATGCGATCGACTTCGACAAGCCCTCGGTCACCATCGTCCACAAGGGCAACATCATGAAGTACACCGAGGGTGGCTTCCGCGATTGGGCGTATGCACTGGCACAAAAGGAATTCGGCGCCGAACTGGTCGACGGCGGCCCGTGGTGCAAGGTGCGCAACCCGAAGACCGGGCGCGACATCACGATCAAGGATTCGATCACCGACGCTTTCCTGCAACAGGTGCTGATGCGTCCCGCCGAGTACAGCGTGATCGCCACCCTTAACCTGAACGGCGACTACATCTCGGATGCGGTCGCGGCCCAGGTCGGCGGCATCGGCATTGCGCCGGGCGCCAACATGTCGGATTCGGTGGCGATGTTCGAAGCCACCCACGGCACCGCGCCGAAATACGCGGGCAAGGATTACGTGAACCCGGGATCGCTGATCCTGTCGGCCGAGATGATGCTGCGTCACATGGGCTGGAGCGAAGCGGCCGACCTGATCATCAGCTCGATGGAAGCGACGATCCTGTCGAAGCGGGTGACCTATGACTTCGCGCGTTTGATGGAGGGTGCCAAGCAGGTGTCGTGCTCGGGCTTCGGGGATGCGATGATCGACGACATGAACGGTGTGAAGGAACCGTCCTTTATTATATAGAGGGGGGCGGAGGAGGCGCGCGGCGGCGAGGATGCCGCGCTGCCATAAAAAAAACCCCGCCGCGGCGGGGCTTCTGCTTCCGAGGGGAGACTACATGCCCTGGATGTTGGAAGCTTGCTTGCCTTTAGGGCCTTGCGTGACTTCGAATTGGACTTTTTGACCTTCTTTGAGAGTCTTAAAACCGTTCATGTTGATTGCGGAGAAGTGTGCAAACAAATCCTCGCCGCCGTCATCTGGGGTGATGAAGCCAAAGCCTTTGGAATCATTGAACCACTTAACAGTACCTGTTGCCATAAAATAACTTTCGATTAAAAACGAATCACACGAGCCATAAAAGCAAGAAGCCTCTTGCCCTCTCCTCAGCCTGCACACTTCTTATCAACAAGTACATAAGTACATGTCAATAACTGCATTGTTGGTGCAATAATCAGGCAAGTCAAGCGCTTTTGAACAGCTGTTGTAAAAATTTCCAGACGACTCTATAAACCAACTCTTGATTTCTGCAATCGGGTCGCCATCTGCGCATGGAACTGAAAACGCGTAAGATGGAAAGCAAATGGACACGCGCTGATTGTTAGCGTACGCACGGACACGAAAAGCACTTTAGAATACCCTTATGGCAACCAAGCACGATACAGAACAGCTGCTGGAGCGGCAGACCGTCAAGCCACCGCCCTTGTACCAGGTGGCGCTGCTCAATGATGACTACACCCCGATGGAGTTCGTAGTCGCCATTATCCAGGAGTACTTCAATAAGGATCGCGAAACGGCGACGCAGATCATGCTTTCCGTACACCGGCATGGCAAAGGGGTGTGCGGTGTGTTTTCCAAAGATATAGCGTGTACCAAAGTGGAGTTTGTATTAACGCATGCGCGCAAGGCAGGGCATCCCCTGCAGTGCGTGATGGAGGAAGTATGATTGCGCAGGAATTAGAAGTCTCTTTACACATGGCCTTTGTCGAAGCGCGGCAGGCTCGACACGAATTCATCACGGTCGAACACCTGTTGCTGGCGCTGCTCGACAATCCCTCGGCCGCTGAAGTCCTGCGTGCGTGCGCGGTCAATATCGAAGATCTGCGCAAGACCTTGACGAATTTCATCGGCGACAACACCCCGACGGTGCCCGGCACCGGCGAGGTCGACACCCAACCGACGCTCGGCTTCCAGCGCGTGATCCAGCGCGCGATCATGCACGTGCAGTCGGCGTCGAACGGCAAGAAGGAAGTCACCGGCGCGAACGTGCTGGTGGCGATCTTCGGCGAGAAGGACTCGCACGCCGTTTACTACCTGCACCAGCAGGGTGTGACCCGTCTCGACGTGGTCAATTTCATTTCGCATGGCGTGCGCAAGGACCAGCAGATCGACAGCCAGAAGGCGTCGGAAGGCGTGGAAGAAGCGCAAGTCGAAGGCCAGGCCAAGGAAAGCCCATTGGATCAGTTCACCCAGAACTTGAACAAGGCCGCCGCGGAAGGTCGCATCGATCCGCTGATCGGTCGCGAGCAGGAAGTCGAGCGCGTGATCCAGATCCTGTGCCGCCGCCGCAAGAACAATCCGCTGCTGGTCGGTGAAGCGGGCGTGGGTAAAACCGCGATCGCCGAAGGCCTGGCATGGCGCATCGTCCAGGAAGACGTGCCCGAGATCCTGCAGAACGCCGTCGTGTTCTCGCTCGACATGGGCGCGCTGCTGGCCGGCACCAAGTACCGCGGCGACTTCGAGCAGCGCCTGAAGGCGGTGCTCAAGCAGCTGAAGGACACGCCGAACGGCATCCTGTTCATCGACGAGATCCACACGATCATCGGCGCCGGTTCGGCGTCGGG
>JAKOOD010000087.1 GCA_022701635.1 Burkholderiaceae bacterium
ATTCACCTGGCGCCGCGCGAGGGCGCGCGCCGGCTAGTTCCGGCGCGCCTGTTCCAGGAAGGTCCACAGCGCCTCGTCCTCCATCGACGCGATGTTCACCCGCATCATGGTGGTCGGCAGCTGGCGCGGCGAGAACAGGCTGCCCGGCGCCAGCAGCAGGCCCCGCTCCATCGCCTGCGCCGCCAGCACGTTGGTGTCGCGGCCGGCATCGAGCCAGGCGAACATGCCGGCCGCCGGCGCCGGCGCCATCCGCAGTCCCAGCCCTTCGAGGCGGCGCAGCACGCCGGGCCGCACCGCGTCCAGGCGCGCGCGGATGCGCTCCAGGTGCTTGCGGTACAAGCCCTCGGACAGGATCTTGTAGACCACGCGCTCGCCGATGTCGCTGGTGGTCAGCGTGGACAGCATCTTGCGGTCCGCCAGGCGCTCCGCATAGTCCGGCGAGGTGGCGATGAAGCCGACGCGCAGGTTGGGCGACAGCGATTTGGAAAAGCCGCCAATGTAGATCACGCGGCGCAGTTGGTCGAGCGCGGCCAGGCGCGTCACCGGCTGGACCGCGGGGCCGGGATGCAGGTCGCAGTAGATGTCGTCCTCGACCACGATCATGTCGTGCTGCTCGGCGATGCGCAGCAGCTGGAAGGCCTTGGCCGCCGACAGCGTGGTCGAGGTCGGGTTGTGCAGCACCGAATTGATGATGTACAGGCGCGGCTTGTGCGCGGCCGCCAGGTCGGCCAGGCGTTCCAGGTCGGGACCGTCGGCCAGGCGCGGGATGCCCACCACCTGCAGGCCCAACGCCGCGAACGATCCGAACATCAGGAACCAGGCCGGGTCGTCGACGAACACGGTGTCGCCGGGGCGGCAAAATTCGCGCGCCACCAGGTCCAGCGCCTGGGTCGCGCCGAGCGTGGTGACGATCTGTTCGGGCGGCGCGTCGATGTCGAGCGCGGCCAGCTTGCGCTGCAGCTGCTGGCGCAGCGGCGCGTAGCCCTGCGGCGTGCCGTAGGTGAGCAGCAGGCTGCTGTGCTGGCGGCTGACTGCGCGCAGCGCGCCCGCGATGCCGGGACCGTCCAGCCAGTCGGCCGGCATGACGCCCGACCCGCTCGACGGCTGGCCGGGCGACTGGCGGAACATGTTACGGATCAGCCAGACCACGTCCAGCGTACGCGTCTCGGGCACGGCCGCGGCGTCCTGCGCCGCCTTCAGACCGATATGCAGGCTGGCATTCAGCACCGACCGCTCGCGCACGAAGAAACCGGCGCCGCGGCGCGACTCCAGGTAGCCCTGGGCCACCAGCTTGTCGTAGCCGGCCACCACCGTGAACGGCGACACGCCGCAGCTGGCGGCGAAACTGCGGATCGAGGGCATGCGCGCGCCGGCGCGCAGCTGCCTGTCGTCGATGCGGGCGGCGATCGAGCGCACGATCTGGTCGGGCAGCGCTTCGCCCGATGCGCGCGACAGCAAATGCAGCGTGGGTGTGTTGGTCATTTCGCCATAACAGTGCAATATTTATCGAGTGAAGTGTATCGGGACTGTATCGACAGCCAGGTCTAGCATACGCCTGGTCACCCCCTGCTGCAATCACCCCATGATCAACCTCGGAGCCGCCATGCGCCACCCTGCCCCGTCCACCCTCGTGCCTTCCCTGCGGATGAGCGACGACAGCCGCGGCCTGCTGCTCGGGCTGGCCGGCGTCGCCATCTTCAGCCTGACCTTGCCGTTCACGCGCATGGCGGTGGCCGCCTTCGACCCGCTGTTCCTGACGCTCGGCCGCGCGCTCGGCGCGGCGCTGCTGGCCGCCTGCTGGCTGCGCCGGGCCCGGGCGCCGCTACCGGCCCGTGCCGACCTGCCGGGCCTGGCCATCGTGGCGAGCGGCTGCGTGATCGGCTTTCCGCTGCTGACCTCGATCGCGCTGCGTTCGCTGCCGGCGTCGCACGGTGCGGTGCTGGTCGGCGTCCTGCCGCTGTGCACGGCACTGTATGCGGCGCTGCGCGGCCACGAACGGCCGTCGCGCGGGTTCTGGCTGCTGGCCGCGGTGGGCGCGGCGCTGGTCGTGGGCTTCGCGCTGGCCCAGGGCGGCGGCAGCCTGCACCTGGGCGACCTGCTGATGTTCGGCGCCGTCGCGTCGGCGGCGGCCGGCTATGCCGAAGGCGGGCGCCTGGCGCGCCGCATCGGCGGCCCGGAAACGATCGGCTGGGCGCTGCTGCTGGCCGCGCCGCCGATCGCACTGGCCCTGGCGCTGACGCTCGATGCCGGCCAGGCGGCGCGCCTGGCGGCGGCCGGCGCGGGTGCCTGGCTGGCCTTCGGCTACGTCACGGTATGTTCGATGTTCGTCGGCTTCATCTTCTGGTACCGCGGCCTGGCGCTGGGCGGTGTCGCCCGTGTCGGCCAGGTGCAGCTGCTGCAGCCTTTCCTGTCGCTGGCCGGCGCCGCCCTCCTGCTGGGCGAGCCGCTGACCCTGGCCAACTGCGCGTTTGCGCTGGCCGTGATCGCCGTGGTGGCGCTGGGACGCCGCATGCAGGTAAAACGCTGATGCTGGATGCACCGGATTCGCCGACCCACTGGAGACCTGTCACATGCAATTGCCCACCCTCGCCGACATCGACGCCGCCGCCCGCCTGGTGTATGCGGCCATGCCGCCCACGCCCCAGTACAGCTGGCCGCTGCTGAACGAAGCACTCGGCATCGACGCCTGGATCAAGCACGAGAACCACGCCCCGACCGGCGCCTTCAAGGTGCGCGGCGGCCTGGTCTACCTGGATGCCCTGCTGCGGCGCCAGCCGGATGTGCGGGGCGTGATTGCCGCCACCCGCGGCAACCACGGCCAGTCGGTGGCGCTGGCCGCGCGCCGCCATGGCGTCGCGGCGACGATCGTGGTCCCGCACGGGAACAGCCGCGAAAAGAATGCGGCGATGCGCGCCTTCGGCGCCCGCCTGATCGAACACGGCGCCGATTACCAGGCGAGCCGCGAATACGCCCATGCGCTGGCCCGGGAAGAAGGCTTGCACATGGTGCCTTCCTACCACCCGGACCTGGTGGCGGGCGTGGCCACCGGCTGGCTCGAGTTGCTGCGCGCCCGGCCCGAACTGGACACGCTGCTGGTGCCGATCGGCCAGGGCTCCGGCTTTTGCGCGGCGGTGGCGGCGCGCAATGCGCTCGGCCGCGACCTGCGCCTGATCGGGGTGGTGTCGGCGCATGCACCGGGCTACCGGCTATCGTTCCAGGCCGGACAGGCGGTGGCGGCGCCGGCGACCACGGTGCTGGCCGACGGCCTGGCCTGCAGCACGCCGGATCCGCTGTCGCTGCCGGTCGTGCTGGCGCATGCCGACGACGTGATCGCCGTCAGCGACGACGAGGTGGCCGCGGCGATGCGCCTGTATTACCGCTGCACGCACAACCTGGCTGAGGGCGCCGGAGCGGCGGCGCTGGCCGGGGCCCTGCAGCTGCGCGTGGCGGGCCGGCTGGACGGCGCCCGCCTCGGGCTGCCGCTCAGCGGCGGCAACATCGACGCCGCGCTGTTCGCGCCGGTGCTGGCGGCGGCGGATCGTTAAAATCGCATGGCTGGCCCGGCTTTCAAGTCGTACAATACCGGCTCTTTTTGAAGCAACACAACAGGGGATTCCATGTCCGTCTACGACAAACTGAAAGAATTGAACATCACGCTGGCCGCGCCGGCCACCCCGGCTGCCGCCTATGTCATGTACGTACAGACCGGCAACCTGGTCTTCATCTCCGGCCACATCGCCAAGAACGCCGACGGCTCGCCGAACACCGGCCTGCTGGGCAAGGACAAGACCACCGCCGAGGGCCAGGAAGCGGCGCGCTCGGTCGCGATCGACCTGGTCGGCACCCTGCAGGAAGCCGTGGGGGGCGATCTGTCGCGCGTGAAGCGCATCGTCAAGCTGATGAGCCTGGTGGCATCGACCCCGGAATACAATGAACAGCACCTGGTCACCAACGGCGCCTCGGAACTGATCGGCGCGCTGTTCGGCGACGCCGGCAAGCATGCGCGCTCGGCCTTCGGCGTCGCCTCGCTGCCGCGCGGCACCTGCGTCGAAATCGAGATGATCGTCGAGGTAGCCTGATTGCGTAGCGTGGTCTCCCTGAGCCCACGCAGACGTAGGCAGTCCGCGAACATTCGCGTGGGCACAGTGTGCCCACCCTACGGGTCCGCCTACCCGGCGGACTCTTATATAGAGGAGCAGTCTACCCGACTGCTTTATAATGGCCGACGCACCCACTAGCGGTCCTTCACGTGAGATCAGTATGAAAATCGACAATCCAAACCCTATCCAGTGGCAGTTTTCGGAACGCGCATCGCAGCTGCAAAGCTCGGCGATCCGCGAGATCCTGAAGATTACCCAGCGCCCGGAAATCATTTCCTTTGCCGGCGGCCTGCCGTCGCCCCTGACCTTCCCCGTCGAGCGCATGAAGGCGGCCTACGACAAGGTGCTGAGCGAAACCGGCAAGCAAGCGCTGCAATACGGCCCGACCGATGGCTACGCGCCGCTGCGCGAGTGGATTGCCGGTTACTTGTCGACGCCGGACTGCACGATCGTGCCCGAGCAGATCCTGATGGTGTCCGGCTCGCAGCAGGCGCTCGACCTGCTGGGCAAGGTACTGATCGACGAAGGCAGCAAGGTGCTGGTCGAGACCCCAAGCTACCTGGGCGCGCTGCAGGCGTTCTCGGTGTACCGCCCTGAATTCCACTCGGTCGAGACCGACGACCACGGCCTGGTGCCGTCCTCGATCGAAGGCCTGGCCGAAGGCGCCCGCCTGCTGTACTCGCTGCCGAACTTCCAGAACCCGACCGGCCGTTCGCTGTCGCTCGAGCGCCGCCAGGAGCTGGTGGAAACCTGCGCCCGCCTCGGCCTGCCGCTGATCGAAGACGATCCGTACGGCGCGCTGTCGTACAAGGGCGAGCCGATGCCGCGCATGCTGAACATGAACCCGGACGGCGTGATCTACATGGGGTCGTTCTCGAAAGTGCTGACCCCGGGCATCCGCCTCGGCTACGTGTGCGCCCCGCTGCCGCTGGTGCGCCGCCTCGAGCTGGCCAAGCAGGCCGCCGACCTGCACACCGCGACGCTCACCCAGATGGTGGTGCACGAAGTCGTCAAGGACGGCTTCCTGAACGAGCATATCCCGACCATCCGCACCCTTTACGCCAACCAGTGCCAGGCGATGCTGGATGCGATGGAGGAGCAGTTCCCGGCCGGCGTGACCTGGACCCGTCCGGAAGGCGGCATGTTCATCTGGGTCGAGCTGCCCAAGCAGATCGACGCCACCAAGCTGCTCGACCAGGCAATCGCCGCGCGCGTCGCCTTCGTACCGGGCGCGCCGTTCTACGCCAACAACCCGGACACCCACACCCTGCGCCTGTCCTTCGTGACCGTGCCGCCGGAACGCATCCGCGAAGGTATCGCCATCCTCGGCAAGCTGATCAAAGAGCAGATGTGATCCGTGCAGGCCATCAGGCCTGCATGCGGACACCGCCGACAAGGCCGCGCCCACCTGCGCGGCCTTTTTTACGCCACCATGTGTCGACACCTCTCGAACAATTGTCTAGAAGCGCAAACAAATGTCGGTTGCATCGAAGGCACAATTTTTTTCCTATTAATCAACAATTGTTACACAGCAAATCACAACGGGTGTATCATTTTGTTCGATTTTCCTCGTGTAGCTGCAGGCCAAGTATGACCAACACCGTCAGCGTGTCCTTGTCCGACACGCGCAAGCCAGCCATCCTGATCGTCGACGACGCGCCCGACAGCCTCGGTGCGCTGCGCACGATCATGCTGCGCCAGGGCTATCAAACCTTCGTCGCCACCTCCGGCGAGCGCGCGCTCGACATCGCGCTGCGCGTGAAACCGGACCTGGTGCTGCTCGACATCGTCATGCCCGGCATGGATGGCCTGGAAGCCTGCCGCAGGCTGAAGGCGCATCCGGCCACCGCGCGCATCCCGGTGATCTTCATCAGCGCGCGCGACGAGACCGCCGACATCGTCGCCGGCTTCGACATCGGCGCCGCCGACTACATCCCGAAGCCGCTGCGCATGGAAGAAGTCTGCGCGCGCGTGCGCGCCCAGCTGCGCATGCGCACCACCAGCGAGACCCAGACCGCGCAGGCCGACCGCCTGCGCATGATCGTCAACAGCATGGACCAGGGCCTCCTGATCGTCGAGGCGTCCGGACGCATCCAGTACGCCAACCCGGCCTGCGACCGCTACCTGGGCTGCAAGCCGGAAGACCTGGTCGGCCGCCGCCTGGCCGATTTGCTGGAGCAGACCGAGGCGCAGGCTGATGCCGTGGCCGACGCCGCCATCGGCCAGGGCACGCGCGAAGTCAACATCCGCCACCACGACGGCAGCCTGCGCGCAATGGATCTGACTGTCACCCCGCTGACCCTGCCCCCGATGCACGCCGAGTCCGGCCTGTTCGTCGCCCTGCTGCACGACATCACCCACCACAAGCAGTCAGAGGATGCGCTGCAGCGCGCCGCCATGCTGGACCCGCTGACCAAGATCGCCAACCGCCGCCAGTTCGACGCCTTCCTGGAAAAGGAATGGCAGCGCGCGATCCGCAACGCCCAGCCGCTGTCGCTGGTGGTGCTCGACGTCGACCACTTCAAGCTGTACAACGACACCCTCGGCCACGCCGCCGGCGACGCCTGCCTGCAACAGGTGGCGCAGGCGCTGCAGTGCCACGCGGCCCGTCCGACCGACCTGGCGGCGCGCTACGGCGGCGAGGAATTCGTGCTGCTGTTCGGCGAAACCCCGCTCGACGCCGCCACCCGCCTGGCCGAAATGATCCGCAGCGCGGTGGAAGCGTTGCAACTGCCGAACCCGCGCTCGCCGAGCTCGCCGTGGCTGACGGTGTCGGTGGGCGTGGCGACCATCGTGCCGACGCAGCTGGACGAGATCGAGAACCTGTTCGTGTGCGCCGACCGGGCCATGTATGCGGCCAAGGCGGGTGGGCGCAACCGGGTGGAGGTGACACTGGTGGGGGCGGCCTGGGACGTGGTCAAGGACGCGGCAGTCATTGATTTGCACTGAGCATACGCACCCATTCGGCCCGCGCCGGATGAACGTCGCCCGTGCGAAGGCAGGGGCGACGGGCGGAAGCCGACACGCACGGTTACCGTAAGCGCCTGGTCAACCGTCCTAAATCCTGCAGCGCCGGCCCGATCGCCAGCACTGTCAGCAACACCGCCAGCGGCACCGTCGCCATCCACCCCACCTGCCTGAACCCCAACGCGCCAACGACTCCACCGGCAAAGAAGCTGCCCAGCAGCCCGCATAGCAGCGCCAGCCGCGCGTGGTTGGCGCCGACCCTGGGCAGGCGTTCGCCGTCCGCATTCCA
>JAKOOD010000117.1 GCA_022701635.1 Burkholderiaceae bacterium
CTTTCCTGACCGAGATCGACATCGGCACCACCCGCGCCGGCGCCACGCTGGTCGCGCTGGGCGACTCGCAGACCGACGGCCTGCGCAGCACCAACAACGCCAACTGCCGCTGGCCCGACTACCTGGCACGCCGCCTGCAGACCGAGACCGGCGCCGGCGCGCTGCCGGTCGGGGTGGTCAACCGCGGCATCGCCGGCAACCGCCTGCTGGGCGACGCCGACAACACGCCGCTGGCCGGCAAGGATGCGATCGAGCGCTTCGACCGCGACGTGCTGGCGACCGCGGGCGCGCGCTTCCTGGTGATCCTCATCGGCATCAACGACATCCTGTTCAGTTCCTCGCCGGATGCCGGCCTGGCCAGCCAGATCACCTACGGTTACCAGCAGCTAGTGGCGCGCGCCCGCACGCGCGGCATGCGCGTGTTCGGCGCCACCCTGCTGCCCTTCGAAGGCTACGAATGGTATTCGGCGGCGCGCGAAAGCGTGCGCCAGCGCGTCAACAGCTGGATCCGCACGGCCGGCGCCTTCGATGCCGTGGTCGACTTCGACGCCGCGGTGCGCGACCCCAGCCGCCCGACACGTTTGCTGCCGTCACGCGACGGCGGCGATCACCTGCATCCGAACGATGCCGGCTACGAGGCGATGGCGCGGGCGGTGCCCCTGTCCTTGTTGCGTTCCTGATCCAATAAAATCGCACTTTCTTGCTCGTCGCCCAGGTCCGGAACGGGCGACAAGCATGCCTTTCATTGCACCACAGGCTATCGTTGTTTCCTGACTACAATATATGAACTAATTTCGTATTTGCTTATTTTATCGATTTTTCCGGTTAAACTAAGGCAACTTTCAAACCAAAGGACTTGCCGTGCTGACCCGTCTGAAAATTGGAACTCGCCTCGCCACCTGCTTCGCCCTGGTCGTCGCGCTGATGCTCGCGATTTCAGCGATTTCACTGACGCGTTTCGCCACCACCGCGTTCACCATTTCGGAAGCGACCGACATCCGCCAGAACCAGCTGGCGCCGCTGTACGACATCCGCGAGGCGCTGGCCCAGACCGGCATCTCGGCACGTAACGCCGTGATCATGGAGGACGATGCCGAAGCCGCGCGCGAACTCGACCTGGTCGAGAAGTTCCGCGACATCTTCATGGCGCGCCTGGCGACACTCGAGCCGGTACTTGGCAACCGCCAGGAATTCCGCACCGCGCGCGACGGCCTGCTCAGCCTGTCGAAAGAACTGGCCCGCCCGCGCAAGATGCGCGAAGCACATGAAATGCAGAAGTTCTCGGTATTCCTGATCAAGGAATGCACGCCGCTGCGGCGCCAGATCGTGCTCGACCTGGACAAGGCGATCAAGGTCATCGAAGCCGACATGAACGCCGCCAGCCAGGACGTCAACGACGTGACCGCCGCGTCGCGTACCATCATCATCGCCATCTCCGCACTGGCCGTCGCCTGTGCCGCCTTCCTGGCCTACGTGGTGTCGGCCAGCATCGTGCGTCCGGTCACCCGTGCCTGCGACTTCGCCCATGCGATCGAACGCGGCGACCTGACCGTGCAGCTGGACGCGCACTCGAACGATGAACTCGGCGTGATGATGCGCACCCTGCAGCAGATGCGTTGCGGCCTCGAGCGGATCGTGGTCGAGGTCCGCGAGGGCGCCAGCAACATCAGCCAGGTGACCGAGGAAATCGCCAGCGGCAACGCCGACCTGTCGCACCGCACCGAATCCCAGGCCTCGTCGCTGCAGCAGACCGCGGCCTCGATGGAAACCCTGACCGTCACCATGCGCGACAACGCCGCCACCGCCAAGACGGCCGGCAAGGCCGCGGCCGACGCCTCGTCGGCGGCATCCGAGGGCGGCGCCGTGATGGCGTCGGTGGTCGCCAAGATGAAGTCCATCGACGACGCCGCCGCACGCATCGTCGACATCATCGAAGTCATCGACGGCATCGCCTTCCAGACCAACATCCTGGCCCTGAACGCGGCGGTCGAGGCAGCCCGCGCCGGCGAACAAGGCCGCGGCTTCGCGGTGGTGGCCGGCGAGGTGCGTACGCTGGCCCAGCGTTCGGCCGGCGCCGCCAAGGAAATCAAGGGCTTGATCCAGGAATCGGTGAACGCCATCTCGGACGGCTCGGCGATGGTGAACAGCGCCGGCACCACCATCAGGGACGTGGTCGGCAAGGTGACCCACCTGGCCGAGACCATGCAGGCCATCGTGGCGGCCAGCGACCACCAGGCGGTCCACGTCCGCGAAATCAACCAGGCGGTCGGCCACGTCGACGGCCTGACCCAGCAGAACGCCGCACTGGTCGAGCAAGCCGCCGCCGCGGCGCAATCGATGCACGAGCAAGCGCAGCGCCTGACGGCGCAGGTGGGCCGCTTCCGCACCGGCGGCAGCCGTGCACGTAATGACGTGCCGAGCCTGGCTGCGGCCTGATATGTCGGGAAATCTGCCAGCTGTAACATCCTGTAATTAAACAGGCGCAACCGGGTGCAAACTCGTATAGTTATTACACGAGGAGAACCGCCATGAAAACGCTTGCCATCATTCTTGCTGCTGCCGCGCTGAGCGGCTGCGCCACCACCTACCCGGGTCCGGCCAACTACGGCACCCGGGCCTACGCCGCCCCGGCCGATCCGAACGGCTGGCAGGTTGTCTCCGTCACCCCGGTCCCGGTCGGTACCGGCGCCAACGCCGGCGATGCCGGCAGGGTCAGCTCGGAGCCGGTTACTACCTATGCCGCGGCGCCGACTACCGTCGTCACCCAGCCGGTCTACGTGCCGGCTCCGGTGTATGCGCCGGTCCCGGTCTATGCCCCGGTCCCGGTCTATGCCGATCCGTTCTGGTATCCGCCGGTGTCGATCGGCCTGAACTTTGGCTGGAGTAACTGGGGCCACGGTTATCGCGGCGGCTACCGTGGTGGTTACCGCGGCGGCTACCGCGGCGGGCGCCACCGCTAAGGAAGCGCGTTTCGGCCCTGCGCCGGCTGCACTGTTGAAAGACAATTCAAAAGCACGACAAAAAGGCCGCGCCATTTGGCGCGGCCTTTTTGTTTGTACATACGCCACGCGCCTTACGTATCTCTTACGCATTTGCATGAATGACGCATGCTGCATCGCGTCACAGCAATGGATTGCTGTTGCCCGTTTGCTATCCTACAATCGGTCGAGATGGACCCAGCCGGGCAAACCCGGATACGGATAAAACACAGGAGACGGCAATGGATTTCAAATCGAAAGCGTTGTTTGCAAGTGTTGTACTGGGTTGGTCGATGGCGGCCGTTGCGGCCGACCCGATCAAGATCGGCGTGGCGGGACCGTTCACGGCGGGCTCGGCACCGATGGGCGTCTCGATGCGCGACGGCGTGCGCCTCGCCGTCAGCGAGATCAACGCCAAGGGCGGCCTGCTCGGACGGCCGATCCAACTGGTCGAGCGCGACGACGAAGCCAAGAACGAGCGCGGGGTCCAGATCGCGCAGGAGCTGGTCAGCAAGGAACGGGTAGTGGCCACGGTCGGCTACGCCAACACCGGCGTGGCGCTCGCTGCCCAGCGCTTCTACCAGGACGGCAAGATTCCGATGTTCATCAACGTGGCCACCGGCTCCGTCGTCACCAAGAAGTTCGAGGGGCAGCCCGAGAACTACACCTTCCGCAATTCCGCCAACGACACCATCCAGTCGGCGATGATCGCCCAGGAAGCCGTCGGCCGCCGCGGCTTCAAGAAGCCGGCGATCCTGGCCGACTCCACCAACTACGGCCAGCTCGGCCGCGCCGACCTCGAAAAAGTCCTGGAGTCCAAGGGCGTCAAGCCGGTCGCCGTCGAGAAATACAACATCGGCGACGTCGACATGACCGCCCAGCTGCTGCGCGCCAAGCAGGCCGGCGCCGACGTCGTGCTCACCTACGGCATCGGCCCGGAACTGGCCCAGATCGCCAACGGCATGCAGAAGCTGGGCTGGAAGGTGCCGATCGTCGGCAGCTGGACCCTGTCGATGGCCAACTTCGTCGACAACGCCGGCAAGAACGGCGAAGGCACGCGCATGCCGCAGACCTTCATCCAGGAGCCTAGCACGCCCAAGCGCAAGGCCTTCATCGACGCCTACGTCAAGGCTTACAACCCGCCGGGCGGGCGCATGCCGTCGGCGGTGTCGGCGGCCCAGGGCTACGACTCGGTGTACTTATTGGCTGCCGCGATCAGGCAGGCCAACAGCACCGAAGGACCGAAGATCCTGGCGGCGCTGGAAAACCTGAACACGCCCGTCGAAGGCGTGGTCACCACTTATAACAAGCCGTTCAGCAAGACCGACCACGAGGCGATCAACTTCGAAAATACGCAGTTCGGCGAGGTGCGTAGCGGGCGGGTGGTGCTGGCGAAGTAAGCACATCAGCACCGTCGTCCCCGCGTAGGCGGGGACCCATGCTGAGTGCACAATATCGCCAGCGCCAGCTTTTCCGCAAGCTCAGCATGGGCCCCCGCCTGCGCGGGGGCGACGTGCCAACTTGTTCGATGCACGTTTCGTCTCGCACGAAACCCCACCTGATCGGGTGAATCATGGACATCCTTCTGCAACTCGTCGTCTCCGGCATCGCCCTCGGCATGATCTACGCCGTCATCGCCTTCGGCTACCAACTCACCTTCGCCACCTCGGGCACCCTCAACTTCGGCCAGGGCGAGGCGCTGATGCTGGGTGCGTTGGTCGGGCTGTCGCTGGTCGGCGGCATCCACGGCGGCCCCTACATGAGCTACTGGCTGATGATCCCGCTGGTGGTGCTGTTCGGCGCCTTGCAGGGCATGTTCGTCGAACGCATCGGCGTGCGGCCGGCGCTGCGCATCAAGTCGGAATTCGGCTGGATCATGTCGACCATCGCGCTGGCGATCATCTTCAAGAACGTGGCCGAGAACATCTGGGGCAAGGACGTGCTGCCCTTCCCGTCCCCGCTGGCCTCGGAACCGTTCACGGTGCTGGGTGCCAATATCCAGCCGATGCAGGTGGCGGTGGTGCTGGGAGCGCTGGCGATCATGCTGGCGGTCGAGATCTTCAACCGCACCTCGATCTACGGCAAGGCGGTGGTGGCGACCTCGAACGACCGCGACGCCGCCGGCCTGATGGGCATCAACACCCGGATGGTGATTACCTTTTCGTATGCCTTGTCCTCGGCCACGGCCGCCTTCGCCGGCGCCCTGGTCGCGCCGCTCACGCTCACCAGCGCCACCATGGGCGCCTCGCTCGGGCTGAAAGCCTTCGCGGTGGCCATCATCGGCGGCCTGACCTCGGGCATGGGCGCGATCGTCGGCGGCATCATCCTCGGCATCGCCGAAACCGCGACCGGCTTCTACCTGTCCACCGGCTACAAGGAAGTGCCGGGCCTGGTCCTGCTGCTGCTGGTGCTGGCCTTCAAGCCCTCCGGCCTGTTCGGCAAGACCGCGATCAAGAAGGTATGAGCATGGCCACCCACCTCCGCATAAACAAACGATTCCTGGGCGCGGCGCTGCTGGGCATCGCGGCACTGGTGGCGTATCCGCTGGTGTTCACCAATCCGTACTACGTGCACCTGGCCGAGACCATCCTGATCTACGCGATCCTGCTGTTCGGGCTCGACATCGTGGTCGGCTATACCGGCCAGGTCTCGCTCGGTCACGCCGGCCTGTTCGGCATCGGGTCGTACGTGGCCGGGGTGCTGATCCTGAAGCTGGATGCGGCCTGGTACCTGACGCTGCCGGCCAGCGTGCTGGTCACGGCGCTGTTCGGCGCCGTGCTGGCGCTGCCGGCCTTGCGCGTGACCGGTCCGTATCTGGCCATGGTGACCCTGGCCTTCGGCACCATCGCGCAAATCCTGATCAACGAGATGAGCTTCCTGACCGAAGGACCGATGGGCATCACGGTGACCAAGCCCGCCGTCTTCGGCACCACCCTGAGCGAGGTCCAGTACTACTACGCCGTGGCCGGCCTGATGCTGGTGTCGCTGCTGCTGGTGCACCACCTGTTGCGCTCCCACATCGGGCGCGCCTTCGAAGCGCTGCGCGACAGCCCGATCGCCTCCGACTGCATGGGCGTATCGGTGTACCGCTACAAGGTGTACGCCTTCGTCATCAGTGCCGGCTTCGCCGGGCTGGCGGGCAGCCTGTACACCTACTCGGAGGGCTACATCTCGCCCAACACCTACAACTTCGAACTGACCATCCTGTTCCTGCTGGCCGTGATCATGGGCGGGCGCAAGACCCGCAGCGGCGCCCTGCTCGGCGCGCTGATCGTGGTGATGCTGCCGAGCCTGCTGTCGGACATCGACGTGTTCCGCCGCATCGCGGTGGCGGCCGCGGTCCTGGCCGTGATCGGCGCCGCCATCGCGCTCGCGCAAAAACGCGCCAGCGCGCGCGTGGTCGCCATGCCGGTGGTGGCGACGCTGGCGCTGGCCGCGTTCTCCTTCAAGCTCGACAACATGGTCGACTGGCGCCTGACCATCTTCGGCCTGATGACCCTGTTCGTGGTCTACTACCTGCAGGACGGCATCGTCGGTTTCCTGCGCGGGCTGTTCGGGCGCGGACGTCGCCATGCGCACGCGCGGGCCGGGGCGGCGGATGCCGATCCCTTCGCCGGCGTGCGCACCGAAGCGCACAGCGGCGAACTGCTGCGCGTGGACGGGGTGCTGATGCAGTTCGGCGGCCTGAAGGCGCTGAACGGGGTCGACCTGCAGGTGGTGCGTGGCAGCGTGCACGGCCTGATCGGCCCCAACGGCTCGGGCAAGAGCACGATGATGAACGTCCTCACCGGCATCTACAAGCCGACCGCGGGCCAGGTCAGCTTCCAGGGCGCCGCCATCACCGGCCGCACGCCGGCCCAGATCGCGCTCGGCGGCATTGCCCGCACCTTCCAGAACGTGCAGCTGTTCGGCGAGATGACGGCACTCGACAACGTGCTGGTCGGCCTGCACCACAGCTTCCGCTCGACCTGGCTGGACGCCATGCTGCACACGCCGCGCTACCTGCGCGAAGAAGCGGCGGCGCGGCGGCGCGCCCGGGCGATCCTGGCCTTCGTCGGCCTGGACGAACTGGCCGACGAGGAAGCGCGCAACCTCCCCTACGGCAAGCAGCGCCTGCTCGAGATCGGCCGCGCGCTGGCGCTCGATCCGCGCCTGCTGCTGCTCGACGAACCGGCCGCCGGCCTGACCGCGCCCGACATCCGCGAGCTAATGGCGATCATCCGCAAGATCCGCGAGCACGGCATCACCATCGTGCTGATCGAGCACCACATGGACGTGGTGATGGCGATCTCGGACACCGTCACGGTGCTCGATTTCGGCCAGAAGATCGCCGAAGGCACGCCGGCGCGGGTGCAGTCGGACCCGAAAGTGATCGAAGCCTACCTGGGCGGCGCGGGCGCATCACCCGCCTCCGCCGCCGCCTGAGGAGCGACCCATGCTGAACATCCAGAACCTGCACGCCGCCTACGGCAAGGTCGAAGTCCTGCACGGCATCTCGCTCGAAGTCCCGAAAGGGAAACTGGTGACCTTGATCGGTTCCAACGGCGCCGGCAAGACCACCACCATGCGCGCCATCTCCGGCATGGTCAAGCCGCGCGGCGGCAGCGTGACGCTCGATGGCATCGATATCACCGGCCTCGACTCG
>JAKOOD010000169.1 GCA_022701635.1 Burkholderiaceae bacterium
CGCCGCCTAGCCCGATCAGTACACCTGCTCGACTTTCAAGCCTTTGGCGCGCAACAGCGCGGGCAGGCTGTCCTTGCCGATCAAATGCATCAGCCCCACCGCCGCCATCGTCTGGTTTTCGCGTCTCAGCAAGCCATCGAGTTTGTCGGCCATCGGCCCGTTGCGTTCGCTCAGGAAGCGGCGCTGCAGGATCTGCGACGACAGCCGCGGGTCCTGCTCGTATTTGAGGGCCAGGGCATCGAGCGCAGCGCGATCGGCCTTGGCCCAACCCGCCGTCACGGATGCCATCTCCTGTTGCGCTTCGCCGGAATCCAGCGATGCCAGGGTTTCATCGAGTAGCGTCCACTGGTCGGCGACCGGCAGCCGGTCGAACAGGTCGAGCTGGCTCTCGACGGTCTCCAGGGCGACGACCTTGATATTGCGGTCGTGTGCCAGCCGGGCCAGGTGGGTGTCGACGGCCAGGTCCGGCCGGTAACCGAGTTTGGCGTACTCGACCGTCGTCAGCGTGATGAGCAGCATCCACGGCTTGAGCTGGCTGGACAGCGTCGCCGGCGCGCCCAGCGTTTCCAGGCGGCGCGTCAGGCGCGGCCCGAGCGCGGGCGGCATGGCGGCGACGATGGCGGGCGTGGTCAGCGCGATGCGCTGCACCGCCGCGGCCAACTCGGCAGTCTGTATGGTCGGATCGATTTCCAGGGCCAGGGTCGTGGAGGCGGCCAGGGCCTTCGTGACGCTGTCGTCGAGCGGGAAGAATTCAGGCAGTCCCATATGAATGGTGCCGAACAGCATCATCGTATGGCCGTGGCCACTGACCTTGAACAGCGCACCGCGTTCGACCGCCCAGGCCTGGTGGCCGAACAGGCTGAGTGCAGCAAGGAAAACGACGATTATCCGACGGGCCACGGGCGACTCCTTGAACATGGAATGGGCGTCGGCATTCTAGCGAGTCGCTTGCCGTGTAGCTATTTAATTTTTACATCATTTCGCAACATGGCTGCCGGTGAGCGCCCTGGACGATGGCAGACTGCTCACGAGAAGTTCAAATCCAGACCGAGCTTGCGGCCAATGACGAAGGTGACCACGGCCAGGACCACCAGCGCCAGCACGAAGCCGACGGCAACCTTGGCGGACGCACGCAGCACCTCGCCCCGCTCGCGCTGCCGTCCTTTCTTCCCCTGGTCGTAATGCCACTTGATGGCGAAGAACATGCCGATGCCTAGCACCAGGAACTTGAATATAACGAAGACTACAGGGACCCAATCCATCATGTTGACTATTTTCCAGGCTATGACTTGAGACGAAAGCGTGATGTCCGACTGCGGATGAAAGAAGAGAAAACGCCGGCGACCGCCGTGCAAGCATGGTGCCGCTGCACGTTCTGCGGCATTCTACTTAAAAGCAATTTCCATACATTGAGACATAATGTCCCAGTTAGAAGCCATACAAGATGACAATGTCCCACGCTGGCTGCCGCGGCTGGCCGTGCAGGGCGGCCCACGCTTCTTGCAGATCGCCGATGCGCTGCAGTCGGCGGTCGCGGACGGATCGCTGAAGCCGGGTGACCGGCTGCCACCGCAGCGCCGCCTGGCGGCGCAACTGGACGTCGACCTGACCACGGTCACGCGCGCCTATGACGAAGCCAGGCGCCGCCAGCTGCTGGAGGGGCGCGGCGCGCGCGGCACGTATGTCGCGGCGCCGAAAGTCGCATTGACCACAATCGTCGACCTTAGCATGAATACCCCGCCACCGCCGGATGGCGTGGACTTCGACGACCTGCTAAAACAGGGCCTGTCCCAAGTACTGATGCGGACCGATAACGATTTGCTGATGACTTATCACCTGGGCGGCGGCAGCGACGCCGACCGCAAGGCCGGCGCCAGGTGGCTCGCACCGATGTTCGGACGGTTGGATGCGCGCCAGCTCGTCGTCTGCCCAGGTGCCCAGGCGGCGATCGCCGCATCGATCCTGGCGCTGACGGCGCCCGGCGATGTCATCCTGGCCGAACCCATGAGTTATCCCGGCCTGGGTGCCGCCGCCGCCCAATTCGGCCGCCACGTCGTCGCGGTGGAAGCGGACAGGCATGGCATGGTGCCCGAGATGCTCGAGGCAGCGTGCGGGCGGCACAAGCCGGGACTGATCTACCTGAATCCGACATTACAGAATCCGACCGCCGTCACCATGCCCGAGCGCCGCCGCAAGGCACTCGCCGCCGTCGCCAAACGCTGCAATGTCCGCATCGTCGAGGATGATCCCTACTGGCGCCTCGCCGAGGCAGCGCCGCCACCGATTGCCACGTTTGCGCCGGACCAGGTGGTCTACATCTCGACCCTGTCGAAATGCCTGACGCCGGGCTTGCGGGTCGCCTTCGTGCTGCTGCGCGATCCGCACGAGCGCGAGCGTTTCCTGGCCGCGCTGCGCGCGTTTGCGCTGATGGCCGCGCCGCTGACGGCCGCCCTGGCCACCCAATGGATACTCGACGGTTCGGCCGACGGATTGCTGGCAGGCGTACGCGGCGAGGCGCGCCTGCGCCACCGCATGGCGCGCACACTCCTTGCCGGGCGCTACAGCGGCGCCGGAGACGGCCTGCACGTCTGGCTCGAGCTGCCGGCGTATTGGACGGCATCGCAGCTGGCGCGGGCGGCGGACCGCGAGGGCATTGCCGTCACGCCGGCGGACGCCTTTGCAATGGGCGGCGGATCTGTGAACGCGATACGGATCTCCTTGGGCAGCATCCAGGACCGGGGACAGTTGCAGGCGGGTCTGCAACGGCTGTCCCAGCTCCTTGCGCGACGGCCCGAGCCGTCCGACGCTGCCGTGGTGTGACCGGCATGCGCGTTGACTTGTCAATGCGCATGCCCCGGGCTAGTATACACTGAGTATCAGTCTGCCTGATATTTTCCAAAGAAATCGAACCCGGAGGAGACATGAAAAAATACTGTGCCCTTGTTCTCGTATTGGTATCGTTCATCGCAAGCCATGGATCGGCGTACGCTGGCGACAAGCTCGACTTCCAGCCGCCCACACCCAAGCTCGAGCACCTCGCGCGTTTCAACGTCAATCTGGAAGC
>JAKOOD010000171.1 GCA_022701635.1 Burkholderiaceae bacterium
GACTTGCGGGTCGAGTGGACCAGCGCGTCGGCCTGGTTGCGCGACTCGGCCAGTTCCTTGACCTTCTTGTCTTCTTCCGCGTTCAGCTCGGCGTCCTTCACCATCTTCTGGATCTCTTCTTCCGACAGGCCCGAGTTGGCCTTGATGGTGATCTTGTTTTCCTTGCCGGTGGCCTTGTCTTTCGCGCCGACGTGCAGGATGCCGTTGGCGTCGATGTCGAAGGTCACTTCGATCTGCGGGGTGCCGCGTGCTGCCGGCGGGATGCCTTCCAGGTTGAATTCGCCCAGGCCCTTGTTGCCGGCGGCGATTTCACGCTCGCCCTGGTACACCTTGATGGTCACGGCCGGCTGGTTGTCGTCGGCGGTCGAGAACACCTGCGAGAACTTGGTCGGGATCGTGGTGTTCTTCTGGATCATCTTGGTCATCACGCCGCCCAGGGTTTCGATACCCAGCGACAGCGGGGTCACGTCCAGCAGCAGCAGGTCCTTGCGCTCGCCCGACAGGACCGAACCCTGGATGGCGGCGCCGACAGCGACGGCCTCGTCCGGGTTGACGTCCTTGCGCGGATCCTTGCCGAAGAACTCCTTCACTTTTTCCTGCACCTTCGGCATACGGGTCATGCCGCCGACCAGGATGATGTCGTCGATGTCCGAGACCTTGACACCGGCATCCTTGATGGCGATGCGGCATGGCTCGATGGTCTTGGCGATCAGTTCCTCGACCAGCGCTTCCAGCTTGGCGCGGGTGATTTTCAGGTTCAGGTGGACCGGGGCGCCGTTGGCCATCGCGATGTACGGCTCGTTGATCTCGGTCTGCTGCGACGACGACAGTTCGATCTTGGCGCGCTCGGCCGAGGCCTTGATGCGCTGCAGGGCGATCGGATCCTTCGACAGGTCGAGGCCGTTGATCTTCTTGAACTCGTCGATGATGTAGTCGATGATGCGCTGGTCGAAGTCTTCGCCGCCCAGGAAGGTGTCGCCGTTGGTCGACAGCACTTCGAACTGCTTCTCGCCTTCGACGTCGGCGATCTCGATGATCGACACGTCGAAGGTGCCGCCGCCGAGGTCATACACGGCGATCTTGCGGTCGCCCTTGTCGGTCTTGTCCAGGCCGAATGCCAGCGCTGCCGCGGTCGGCTCGTTGATGATGCGCTTGACGTCCAGGCCGGCGATGCGGCCGGCGTCCTTGGTCGCCTGGCGCTGCGAGTCGTTGAAGTAGGCCGGCACGGTGATCACGGCTTCGGTCACTTCTTCGCCGAGGTAGTCTTCGGCGGTCTTCTTCATCTTGCGCAGGACTTCGGCCGACACCTGCTGTGCCGCCAGTTTCTTGTCGCGCACGCCGATCCAGGCGTCGCCGTTGTCGGCCTTGACGATCGCGTACGGCATCAGGCCGATGTCCTTCTGGACTTCTTTCTCGTCGAATTTACGGCCGATCAGACGCTTGACGGCGAACAGGGTGTTCTTCGGGTTGGTGACCGCCTGGCGTTTCGCCGGCGCGCCAACCAGGATCTCGCCATCTTCCTGATAAGCGATGATCGAAGGCGTAGTACGGGCGCCTTCCGCATTCTCGATAACCTTCGGCTGGCCGTTCTCCATGATGGCTACGCAGGAGTTGGTCGTGCCCAGGTCGATACCGATAATTCTGCCCATAATATTTTCCTTTTTAGTACTCAGTTTTCAGATGTGTCGAATATAGGGAAATAACGCTTGCTTTCAAGAGCTTGTTCAGCTCCCGTGCAACATTTATTTCGGCGCCGCAGCAGTCACGATGGCCGGACGCAGCAGACGGTCGGCGATCATGTAGCCCTTCTGCAGGACGGTAACCACGGTGCCCGCTTCCTGTTCGGACGGGACCACGGCGACGGCCTGGTGCTTGTTCGGGTCGAGCTTGTCGCCCGCCTGCGGCATCACTTCGACCAGACGATTCTTTTCGAAGGCAGTGGTGAGCTGCTTGAGGGTCATCTCGACGCCTTCCTTGATGGAGTCCACCGTCGGCGCTTCGACCTTCAGTGCCATCTCGAGACTGTCGCGTACCGGCACCATGGCTTCGGCAAAGCTCTCGATCGCGAATTTATGCGCCTTGCTCACGTCTTCCTGGGCACGGCGGCGGATGTTCTCGCCATCGGCCTTGGCACGCATGAAGGCATCGTGCATATCGGCCAGTTTGGCTTCGGTAGCGCTCAGCTGTTCTTCGAGGCTGGGCGCCGCGGCAGGCGCCGCCTGGGCTGCCTGGGCGGCCGCGTCGGCTTCCGGTTGGTTGCTCACGTCTTGGTTTTCTTGGTCTTGCATCGAAAAAACTCCTGGAATCAAGGACTTGGCTGATTGTTGGTGAATGACTGCTGGTCACGCTGGCACCCATATGAGGCAATCTCCTACATTTTCAAGGGGAATTGCGCGCTTCACATCGTGGTGTGCTTGTCGTTATTTGTTACAAGATTTACCAGCCAGCAGAATCCTTTATCAGCTTTCCGTTCTACCATGTTTCCTAGCTACATTAATCATGCAGCACACGGCCGCCGGGCGGCGTGGAACCATGGGGGACAATCATGAGATTGCATCTGATAAGCGGCGCCGTCGTGATTTACACCCTGTTGGCGATGGCAGTGATCTGCCTGGCCGAGCTTGGATCGGCGCCACAAAACGTGCCATTCTAACAGCTTGCCGGGGCAATGGCGTCGTTTGGGTAGGTAGACGGCAGCCGCCGTCCACCCTGTGTCAGCGGTCCGTCACGGTTCCGCGCCCAGCGTGTGCGCGTACTCGCGCCCGATCTGGGCATCGCGCTTCTGGGTGGCCTGCTGCGCCGGCGTGAGGATGGTCGGCCAGCCGATCAGGTGCTGTTCGGCGACTTCGGCCAGTCCGGTGATCCAGTCCGGGCTGTCGTTCAGGCAGGGAATGTAGTGGTATTCCTGGCCACCGTTCGATTCGAAATCGTGACGCACTTCCATGTTGATCTCTTCCAGCGTCTCCAGGCAGTCGCTGGTGAAGCCGGGGCACATGACGTCCAGGCGGCGCACGCCGTCGCGCGCCAGCTGCTGCACGGTCGGCGCCGTGTAGGGCTGCAGCCACTCGGCGCGGCCGAAGCGCGACTGGAAGGTGACCAGGTACTGGTCCGGCCCCAGGCCCAGGCGGGCCGCCAGCAGGCGCGCCGTCTTGTGGCATTCGCAGTGATAAGGGTCGCCCAGTTGCAGGGTGCGCTTGGGCACGCCATGGAAACTCATCAGCAGTTTCTCGCCGCGTCCATGCGCTTCCCAGTAGGCTTCCACCGACCTGGCCAGCGCCTCGATATAGCCTTCGTGGTCGTGGTAATTGCGCACCAGGCGCAGCTCGGGGACATTCCGCACCTTCTTGTAATGATCGAACACGGCATCCCACACCGAAGCCGTGGTCGTGCCCGAGTACTGCGGGTAGGCCGGCAGCACCACGATGCGCGTGCAGCCGCGCGACTTCAGGTCGTCCAGCACGTCCGCCAGCGCAGGCGAACCGTAGCGCATCGCCATCGCCACCTCCACGTCCTGGTGGCCGCGCGTCGCCAGCATCTTCTGTAGCAGCACGGCCTGGCGTTCGGTGTAAACCTTGAGCGGCGAGCCTTCGCGCATCCAGATGGTCTCGTACTTCTTGGCCGACGCCCCGGAGCGGAACGGCAGGATCGCCAGGTGCAGGATCAGCTTCCACACGGCGCGCGGGATCTCGACCACGCGCGGGTCCGACAGGAACTGCTTCAGGTAGCGGCGCACGGCCTTTCGGGTGGGCGCATCGGGCGTGCCGAGGTTGACGAGCACGACGGCGTGCTTGGCGATGGTGCCGTGCTGGTGGGATGGTTCTTTACGAAAAGGCATGGATCGGACGTGAATGCTTGGGAGTGCCATTATAAATTGGCATTGCATCAGGTCCGATTAGATATTTACGATCGATGCGATAGTGACGCGGATGACAAGCTGCGTCACCCCTGCGAAAGCAGGGGTGACGTTTCAGGACGCCAGCAACTCGCGCGCATGCTTGCGCGTCGTCTCGGTGATCTCGATCCCGCCCAGCATGCGCGCCACCTCTTCCACGCGCGCCTTGGTGTCCAGCACGTCGATGCGCGACACCGTCTTGCCGGCCGGGGTCGTGCCCTTGGCAACCTGGAAATGCTGGTTGGCCTGGCTCGCCACCTGCGGCAGGTGCGTCACGCACAGGACTTGCCGTCCGCCGCCCAGGCGTTTCAACAGGCGTCCCACCACCTCGGCCACGCCGCCGCCGATGCCGGTGTCGACCTCGTCGAAGATCAGCGTCGGCACCGTCGTCGCATTGGCGGTGATGACGGCGATCGCCAGCGAGATGCGCGCCAGTTCGCCGCCCGACGCCACCTTGGCCAGCGGACGCGGCGCCACGCCGGCGTGGCCGGCCACCAGGAATTCGACCTGCTCCAGGCCGTAGGCGGCC
>JAKOOD010000205.1 GCA_022701635.1 Burkholderiaceae bacterium
AGCGACCAGTTGGTGGTGGTGATCTTGCGCGATTTCTGCAGGCGCTGGCCGAAGAAGCGCTCGACCGCGGTCTTCGCGCCCCAGGCATTGCGCTCGCCGCGGCGCAGGGCAGTGGAAAGGTCGAGCACGTTGCGGGTGTCGATGCCGAGCTTGGCGCGCAGGCGGCGCAGGTCGTCGCCGAGGCCGAAGCCGACTTTCAGGATCGTTTCCGATTCCAGTATGGCGCGCAATACCGGCACGATATGCGCGCCGGACGGCTCCGGCTCGCCATTCGCCGGCGCACGCACGCCGGCAATCTGGAACAGCCAGGCGTGCTCGTCGTTCGCCAGCTGCACCAGATGCGGGCCGGTCGAGACCTCGCCTTTCTGGAAGGTCGGCTTCGATTCGGTATCGAAGCCGACCGTGTCGGATGCCGCCAGTGCCGCCAGGGCGGCATCGGCATCGGCGCGCGTGCGCACCAAGCGCACGTCGGCCAGCTGCAGGCCCTGATAGGGTGGCAGCGCGTCGTCCAGGGCTTCGCTCATGGGCGCGTGTGTCCTGACCGGTTCAGCGGCGCGCGAATTTCGTCGCCAGCTGTTCCAGCTTTTCCTGGCGCTTGCGGTCCGCTTCTTCCTTGACGGCCAGTTCGCGTTCGGCCTTCTTGCGGTCGGCTTCCTTCTTGAAGCGTTCCTGCAGCAGTTCCTTGGCGTGCTGGCGGTGGGTGTCGGTGACTTCCGCGCCCGGATTGCCGTCGAGGTCGTAACGCACGGTGGCCTTTTCCATCGCGCGCAGGTAGCGCATCGAGCCGGTATGGATGCCGAGCGCGGCGCGCATGGTCTTGCGGTTCAGGCCGGGCATCTTGGCCAGCACCTGCTTGTCGATGCCGATCGCGAGCGGCAGGCACTCGCGGAAGGCCTTGAACTGTTGCTGCAACTGTTTCAGCAGGGCGCGCGGGGATTGCGCTTCGCCGCCCGTTGCTGCGGCGCCCGGCTGCGGGGCGGACCCGGCGTCGAGCTGCGGTGCGGAAGTGCCGGTATCAGGGGCACCGGTATCGGACGTCGGGGTAGGGGACGTACCGGTTGCTGCGTTTTCGGTGGCCTCGTTGGACTCGGCGACAGGACTCATCGTATTCATTGACTTCATGGTAAGAACAAGAAGCGGAAGGATAGCATGGCCGGCGCTCCGTTGTACCGCTCAGCCGTGTCACAAAAGGTTTTTTAATGGAAATGATCACCATTTCACATGCAGCGGGCAGGCACGGCGCCGGGAAATCGTGTATGATCCGCCCCTTTCCTTGCGTCGGACTTGCGCCGACGCAGACTGGCCGGGGGGCGAAGAGCGGGCAGGGGAAGTATGCGAAATTCTTATATCCCTTATCGGATATAGTAATTGGCAAGCAAACTTTCTCGCATGCATAATGTGCCTGTCTCCTCTATTCTCCTCTGGAAAATAGATTGAAGCCCGTCGCCTGACGGGCTTTTTTTCGTTCTGACATGCTAGACCGCGATCTCGACATCACCACGTTCCGCACCAGCCCACCGTCCCTGTCCGGCGCCGCCTTCTTGCGCGCCGAAGGCGGATTGGCCGGTGCGATGCCGCGGGGTGCTTGATTTTCGGCCTAATCGCCCTTAGGTAGGGCCATCCCGTTATCCCTTCCCAAGGCCCGCGTTGCGGGCCCGGTGGATTATTGACTTCGCAGGCGCGCACTTCGCCTCGACTGGAGAAAGTTTTATGAAAAACACCGCCAAGACCTTGACACTGACAGCGAAGAAAGCGCCGGCGAAAAGCACGGCCCAGCTGTCCGTGCCGAAAACCGCGACCTCCTACTTCCTCGAAACGGAAGTGGCGGCCGGCGCGCCAGCGGCCAAGGTGACGGTGGTTAAAACGCGTTCGCGCCTGGCGTCGCTGAAGGCGGCCCAGGCCGAGCAGGTGAGCGAGGCAGCGCAAGCGGCGCAACTCGAGCCGGAACAATTCGACCAGGCCGCGGCGGCAGGTGTCGAAGCGGCCGACGCGGTCGCGCCGGTGCTGGCCGCCACCGAATCCAGCCTGCCTGCCGACGACGTCGACACCGTGGCCGACCCGGTCGCTGCGCCGGCCCCGGCCGCATCGATCCCGGCCCCGGCCGCCGCAGCCGCCCCGGAAGTCACCCAGATCGTGACCCCGCACGCCGCGGTGGCCACCGACGCGGCTGACCCGATCCCGACGCCGACGGCACCCGCCGCGCCGCCGGTGATCGTGCGCAAGCGCGTCTCGAAGCTGGCCGCCCTGAAACCGGCCGAGCCGGCACCGGCGTCGGCACCTGAGCCGGTCGCACCTGTCGTGGAAGCCGCACCGGCCGCGGCCGAGGCGCCGGCCGCGCGCGTGGTCCGTACCCGTACCGCGCGCCGCGTCGAGCCGGGCACCGCCGCCGCATCGAGCGTCCCGACCGGCACCGTCAGCACCACCACCGACGCCGCCGCCCTGGCCGCGATCGATACCTCCGGCTACACCCTGCCGGGCGTCAAGGTGCCGGGCCGCCGCGGGCGCAAGCCGAGCGAGTTCACGCCGGAGAACGACGAGATCGCCGCGCTGAACGCGGTCGAGCGCGCCGAACTGAAGGCGGCTTCCAAGCTGCGCGAGCGCAAGGCCAAGGGTATCTCGGGCATTCTCGGCGCTGAAGCCGGCTTCTCGAGCGAAGAACTCGAAAAGCGCCGCACCCAGCTGAAGAACCTGATCAACATGGGCAAGGAGCGCGGCTACCTGACCCATGCGGAGATCAACGACCAGCTGCCGGAAAACATCATCGATCCGGAACAGATCGAAGGCATCATCGCGACCTTCAACGACATGGGCATCGCCGTCTACGAGCGCGCCCCGGAAGCCGAAATGATGCTGCTGTCGGACGCCGTCGTCACGCCGACCAGCGAGGACGAAGTCGAGGCCGCCGCCGCGACCGCGCTGTCGACGGTCGACTCCGACTTCGGCCGCACCACCGACCCGGTCCGCATGTACATGCGCGAAATGGGCGCGGTGTCGCTGCTGACGCGCGAGGGCGAGATCGCGATCGCCAAGCGTATCGAAGAAGGCCTGAAGGACATGGTGCAGGCGATCTCGGCCTGTCCGGTGACGATCTCGGAAATCATCGCGCTGTCGCACAAGATCGCCAGCGACGAGCTGAAGATCGACGACGTGGTCGACGGTTTCGTCGACCTGAACGAAGGTTCCTCCGCGCCGGCGCCGGCCGCCGCGGCCTCGTCGTCCGATGACGACGAGGAAGACGAGGTCGAGGAAGAAGAAGAGGAAGAGGGCGAGTCGAGCGGCAGCGCCGCCGCCGGCTACTCGGCCGAACAGCTGGCCGCGCTGCGCAAGAGCGCGCTGGACAAGTTCTCGACCATCGAAAAGCACTTCGACAAGATGGGCCACGCGTTCAAGACCCACGGCTACGGTTCGCTGCAGTACCTGGCGGCCCAGGACGTGATCACGACCGAACTGCTCGGCATCCGCTTCACCGCGAAGATCGTGGAAAAGCTGTGCGACACGCTGCGCGGGCAGATGGACGAAGTGCGTTCGATCGAGCGCGCCGTGCTGGACATCTGCGTCAACCGCTGCGGCATGCCGCGCGCCCACTTCATCAAGGTGTTCCCGGGCAACGAGACCGACCTCGAGTGGGTGCAGCGCGAAGTCGACTGCGCGTATCCGTACAGCGCCGTGCTGTCGCGTAATGCCCCGGCGATCATGGAACTGCAGCGCCGCATGATCGACCTGCAGGCACGCGTCGCGCTGCCGCTGGCCGACCTGCGCAAGATCAACAAGCAGATGGCTGCCGGCGAAAAGCGTGCGCGTACCGCGAAGCGCGAAATGACGGTCGCCAACCTGCGCCTGGTGATCTCCATCGCCAAGAAGTACATCAACCGCGGCTTGCAATTCCTCGATCTGATCCAGGAGGGCAACATCGGCCTGCTGAAGGCGGTCGACAAGTTCGAGTACCGCCGCGGCTATAAATTCTCGACCTACGCGACCTGGTGGATCCGCCAGGCGATCACGCGTTCGATCGCCGACATGGCCCGCACCATCCGCGTGCCGGTGCACATGATCGAGACGATCAACAAGATGAACCGCATCTCGCGCCAGATCATGCAGGAAACCGGCACCGAGCCGGACATGGCGACGCTGGCCGCCAAGATGGAGATGCCGGAATCGAAGGTGCGCGAGATCATGAAGATCGCGAAAGAGCCGATTTCGATGGAAACTCCGATGGGCGAGGACGGCGATTCGCAGCTGGGCGACTTCATCGAGGACAACGCGACCCTGGCGCCGCTGGAAGCCGCGATGCACGCCTCGATGCGCGGCGTGATCAAGGAAGTGCTGGATTCGCTGACGCCGCGCGAAGCCAAGGTGCTGCGCATGCGCTACGGCGTCGAAATGTCGAACGACCATACGCTGGAAGAGGTCGGCAAGCAGTTCGACGTGACCCGCGAGCGTATCCGCCAGATCGAAGCCAAGGCGATGAGCAAGCTGCGCCAGCCGTCGCGTTCGGACAAGCTGAAGACTTTCCTGCAGAACCAGTAATTCTGGGCCTACCCAGGTGTAATGCCGCTTGACCCATGGTCAGGCGGCATTTTTTTTGTCGGGACGCAGGCGTTTCGGCAGATCCGCAACAATGTCCGGGTATTCAGTAACATGCCGGCCGGCATGTGTTGACGAGGCCACGCCAGGCAAGGAAGATGCTGCATGGCAATAGCTGCCGTGTTTCCATCTCATTCTTCTCATGCCCGTCCATTTCCTCCGCCGCTCGTCGATCAAGACGAAACTCATGCTCAGCATGGCCGCCTGCCTGCTGCTGTTCCTTGTGATTTCCTCGGCGCTCAGCGTAACGCTGATTGCGCGGAGCCTGCGTGCGCGGGCCGTCAACCAAGAACTGCCGGCCGTGGTCGGCGAGATCCGCAACGACGTCCTGCGCCAGATCAGCGTGCCGCTCGCGGCAGCGCAGGCGATCGCCGGCAATGTCTACCTGCACGCCTGGGAGCGCGCGGGTTTGCCCGACACCGGGCTTGATGCCTGGCGTGCCTATGCCGCCCGGGTCAAAGCCGACAACAAGGCGGCCACCGTGTTCTGGGCGTCGGCGTCGACTCTGAAGTTTATGGATGAGAG
>JAKOOD010000221.1 GCA_022701635.1 Burkholderiaceae bacterium
GGTTCATGCTGTCGCCGCGGAAGAAGAAGCCGTTAATTTCGGTCATCAGCGGCAGCCCGTCCTGCTGGAACAGCGCGTAGCCGTCGTCGGTCGGAATGCCGCGTACGCGCGTGACGTTCTGCACTTCACCGCCGGTGGCCTCGACCTGGATGCCCGGCATCTTGCCGAGCAGGTCCGCCATGTTCTGCGGCGCCAGCTTCTGGATGTCGCTTTGCGACAGCGCGTTCACGGCATACGACACGTCGAAACGGCGCTGTGGACGCGCCGAGCCGGTGACGACGACGACCTGGGCGTCGCCGCCCTCGGCGCCGGCGCCCGTGGCCTGCGCCGCCGGCGGATTCTCCTGCGCAAAGGCCGGATACGCCAGCGCGGCCAGTGCACAGCCGACGGCGATGGTGGTTTTCTTCCTGATCATCTTGACTCCTGGTTTGTGGGTTCGATATCGAGGCACAGGATAAGGAGGAATTTTGACCGCTTTATTTATTACTTGTAAAATAAATAGATTAATATTCTTGTCATCATTGGGGACATGAGGATGAAGGCTGCGCGCCTGCACCTGCTGTCGGAAGAAAAACGCCTGCTCTGGCACCTGCGCACCAAGGGCGCGATGCCGCGCACCGAGCTGGCGCTGTCGCTCCAGGTCAGCAATTCGGCACTGACCAAGCTCTCGCACAACCTGATCAGCCTGGGGCTGGTCGAGGAACGCGCCGCGGCCGACGCGCCGGCGCGCGGGCGCCCTACCGTCCCGCTGGGCATCGCCGCCACGGGTGGCTTCGCGGCAGGGGCGACGGTGCACAAGGGTGTGCTCGAGATCGCGCTCGTCGATTTTGCCGGCGGCGTCATTGCCCTCACCAGCGAGCAGGTCGGCGCGCCCGATCCGGCCGAGTTTGCCGACATCCTGGAGCAGCGCATCCACGCCCTTTCGGTGCGGCACCGGCTGCTCGGCATGCGCTTCCTCGGCATCGGTGTCGGCGTGCCGGGACCGGCGATGACACGCATGGGCGAGCGCTGGCATACCGTCATGGAACTGCCGGGATGGCGCGACGTCCCGCTGCGACGCCTGCTCGACGAGGCATTGGGCACGACCGTGCTGCTCGAAAACGATGCCAAGGCAGCGGCCTTGGCCGAGTACTACCTGGACGGCACGGCCGGCAAGGCGGCGACCGTCGTCCTGATCCTGCTCGGCTACGGCATCGGTGCCGGCGTCATCGAGGAAGGACGCCTGGTCAGGGGCGAGTTCGGCGGCGCCGGCGAAATCGGGCGTCTGTATCCTGGCGACGCACCGCGCCCGAGCACGCTGGACCTGCTGTCGGTGCTGCGCGCGGCCGGCTGCCCGATCGAGTCGGTGGCACGCTTCGACGAACTCACGGCCGGCTACGCCGACGTCATCGAACAATGGCTGGAGCGCGCCGCCGGCCAGCTGGAAGGCCTCGTCAACGGTGCGATCGCCTGGTTCGACCCCGACGACATCGTGTTTTCCAGCCCGCTGCCGGAATGGGTCGTGGCACGCCTGGCGGCGCGCCTGAACGCCCTGCCCCTGCGCTGGCCCGAGTACCGGGCGCGCGGCCAGGTGCGGGTGTCCAAGCTGGGCGGCAGCGCCATCGCGCTCGGCGCCGCGCTGCTGCCGATCCATGCGGCGACCGCCCTAGTGTATCAGTAGCGCCGTACATCAAACTGTCATCGTCGCCGCGTATCATCGGCGCGATGCCAGAACGCCGCTCCACCATCGCCCAGCTGAAGCACGATCGCCACGTCATCGGCTATGCGTCGGGCAATTTCGGAAAGGCGATCTTCCTCGGCAGTATCGACGTCACGCTCCTGTTCCTCCTCACCGACATCATCGGCATGCCGGCGCGCGACGTCAGTCTGCTCATGCTGATCGTGCTGATGGGCGATCTCGGGTTCGACCTCGGCGCCGGTGTCGTGACGGCGTACGCTGAACGCCATGGCATCGGCTATCCACGCCTGATTGCGCTGTGCGTAGTACCGTGCTCGCTAGCGTTCGGCGCGCTGTACGCGCTGCCGCTGCTCCGCCTGAAGGCCTTCATCCTCGTCGCCGCGCTGCTGCTGGCGCTGCGGGCAAGCTTCGCGCTGATCGATGTGCCTCACAACACCCTGCTGGCCCGCGTCACCAGCGACAGCCGCGCGCGTGGACGGGCCTCGGGCTACCGCACGCTGTTCAGCGCCAGCGCCGGCGTCGTGGTGGCCACGGTGGTCGCACCGACGATGCATGACGCCGGGACCGCAACGACCGCGGGCCGCCTGGCCTGGCTGGGTGTCGGTGCGGGCTTGCTGTTCTGCGCGACCCTGCTGGTCTCGGCCTGGTCGTCGCATGCCGCATGCCGTACACGCCCCACGCCGCCGGCGCCTACCCCTGTGCGACGCCTGGTGCCGCGACCCGACCAGTTGTACGGTGCGCTCGCGCTGGTGGCGCTGGTCACCGGTTTCGCGGTGCCGATGTTCGGCAAGACACTGCTCTACCTGTGCACCTATGTGCTGCAGGATGCCGCCTTCGCAGGCCATGTGCTGCTCACGCTGGCCGTCAGCCAGATCGCCGGCGCCACGCTCTGGACCGCGCTGGTGCGGCGCCACGACAAGACCAGGCTGCTGGCGGCCAGCCATGCCGTGGCCGCCCTCGGCATCGCCTTGTTCGCCGCGGCGGGCGCGCATCGTCCCTTGCTACACGCATGCGCCGCGCTGGCGGGCATCGGCTTGGCCGGCGTCTTCATGCTGCCGTGGGGCATCCTGGCGGATATCATCGACTTCGCCGAATTCCGTCAGCGCGAGCGGCGCGATACCATCGCCTTTGCCATGATGCTGGTACTCCTCAAGGGCGGTGGCGCCGCCGGCCTGGCAACCATTGGCTGGACACTCGCGGCGCTGGGATATGTACCGGGCACCGCCCAGTCGCCCGCGGTGGTACTGGGCATGCAGGCACTGGCTTTCGGCGTGCCGGTACTGGGCGCCGCGGCGGCAATCGCCGTTCTTCTTTGCCTGGACATCGGCCATGCGCGGCATGCCCGCGTGAGGCGGATCAACGGCGAACGCCAGCGGCGCGCATGGGCATCGGCCATGCCGATCGGCGAAGCGCCGGCGCTACGCTCCGGACCTCATGGCGGGCCGCACCGCCCGGGTAGCTGACACCTCCCGGACGGATGGTTGGGCTACCGGCACCCGGTGGCATCGGGATACACAGGTCACCATGACATGATGAAGGCAGAGGCCGCGGCCCCGATGCCTACCAGCGCGGCGCACCCGGTGCCCCACAGCAGCCAGCGACGCCGCGTCAGCACCGTGATCGCCGCCAGGGCAACGGCGATCTGCACACAGCTGAGTGCGAGCGCAAGCCGTTCGTGCGGCCGCAGCTTGCCGTCGGACTCGAGCGCCAGCCTGCGCGACGCCGACTCCAGCTGCGCTGCCGCGCGCCTTACTTCCTCCCTTTCCCTGTTTTCCTTGTTTCGTTCGTCGATGAAGCGTGCCTGCACCGCCGGCACGGTGGCCATCGCCGCGGCAGCGTCGGCAATGTGCGCCTTGGTGGACTTGGCCTGGTAATACGCCCACTGATCGCTGGCCTGGGCCTGCTTCAGGATGCTTTCGTTCTTCAAGAACATGGCTTCCGTCTGCGCGTTGCCGCTCTGGTAATTGATGAGTGCCCCCAGCGTCGACAGGATCGCCGTCATCAGCGCGACTTTCTGCGCGAGGCTGTCGCTTCCCCGTTCGGCGGCCTCTTCGAGCGCGTGCTCGTGCGGCGTGGGCATGTCGTAATCGTCGTCCATTTCACCTTCCGGCCAGTTCAGGCCTCATGAGAGTATATTCACGGCGCGCGCCGCTACCAGGCCCACCGTCAGCAGCGAGGCACTCGATTCCACCATGAAGAGCAGCTTGACGCGCACCGACAGCGGCATCGTGTCGGTCGGCGAAAACGCGGTCGCATTGGTAAAGGACACGAACACGTAATCGAAGAAACCCGGCGTCCAGCCCTGGCTTCCCGGACAGTCCGCACTCGTCTGCGGAAACAGGAAATCCGCCACCGGCTGTCTCGCGTGGCCGCGCATGGCCGGGCCGCCGCCGTCGATGTTCCAGAACCAGAGCGCGAAGACCACGACATTGGTCAGCCAGATGTTGAGCGCGTCGATCAGGAGGCTTTGTCCGGTCGTTCCTTTCGCACCATATAGCAGGGCGTGCAGAACGGCGAACAGCGCCTGGAAGTTGATGAGCGTGATGATGGCCGTCAGCACCAGGGCGGCGCGGCGAATGATCCGCCGGTGATGATGGATGCGCATCCAGTGATGTTCGCTGGTGGCGCTGCGCATCCGGTTGTGGGTCCAGGCAGTGGCCACCGATAGTGGCACCAGAAGCGCCACCTCGATCGCCGATGCCAGCCACCATGGGAAGGGCGTCAGGTTGTTGATCAGGAAGCCATTCAGCGCTGCCGTGACCAGGATCGCTCCGCGTGCAATCCACACTTCGCGTATCTGCCGTTCAAGGGCTGGTCCGGTTCTCATCGTACACCACGTCGTTTTTGCATTGGGCAAGTATGCACCCGTTTCATGTGCGCACCCGCCGGCCCGGGATTACAGTTCCGAAAGGTTCGCGCATGGTGGTGGATCACCAGCCCGACCTGGCGCCAGGGATTACGATTTGGTAATGTGCGTGACGATGCCAGGACTACGTTAAGCGGCGTACAGTGCGGCCCCGACCGGGTGCCTAAGCTGGATTTCTTCACACCACTTCAGGAGAAATGTCATGAATACGAAATGCAAACTCGCCATCGTTTCCGCAGCCTTGATGTTCGCAGCAGGCAGCGCCAGCGCGGGCTGCGGCAAAGGCGCTGTCGCGGGTGGCGTGGTGGGCCACCTCGCCGGTAAGCATGGCGTCGCCGGTGCGGCCGTCGGGTGCGCGATCGGCCACCATTCCGCCAAGAAGAAGCAGGCAGCCGCCAACGCGGCGGCAGCCACCCCGGCGCCGGCAGCCGCACCCGCAACCGTCACGAAGTGAAACGCGTGCGGCCCTGACGCCGCGCTTGCAGCCGGATGGAGGGCGATGCCCGGTCCATCCGGCTTCAAACAGAAGGCCGCTTTCCAGGCGGCCTTTTTCGTTCATTGGCACGCACCTGGACGCCGCATTAAAAAGCGCACCGAAACGCGCCTTGAACGACGCGACAGTACATCGAGCACACCGTTCTTCCACACTGTCGAACCAAGGTGACTTGATAGGTACTCGGCGCGAATCCCGCACCAATCATTCCCAACGTAAAAAACTGGTTGACACCCAGAGCCGTTAATATATCCTCTACTGCATCGCTACAGTATATCGATACAGAAGGCGTCAAGACCTTCCGGCAGCTTCAGATGCCAAAATTTTTTAAGTGGCTACTGTAACGATACAGAAAACAGCAATCGTTAACATAAGAATAACGACTGGAGACAACATGCTGGCCAAACCCGTACCCGGGCTTTCACCCTGCCCACGTAGCCTGATCGCCGCCGCAACGGCGCTGGCGCTGCTGACCTGGCCGCCCGCCCACGCACAACAGGCGGACGGCACCGCGCTGCCGGTAGCCGACCGCCCGCTTCCTCCTTACCAGCAGCCCACGCTCGAGCAAATCGTCGTGACCGCCAACCGCCGCGTCGAGAAGCTCGAGGACGTCCCCGCATCGATCTCGGTGCTGGGCGAGGCAACCCTGCAGCGCAACAACGTGCGCGAGCTGGTCGACATCGTCAACCTGTCTCCCGCCCTGTCGCTCTCGGTGGGTACCCAGGTCGGCACCAACAGCATCAACATGCGCGGCATCGGCACCACGTCGAACAACCTCGGCATCGAGGGCGACGTCGCCATCCTGGTCGATGACATCCCTTACTCGCAGGCGCAACAGGCGTTCAAGGATGCGTCCGACGTGGTGCGCGTGGAAGTGCTGAAGGGTCCGCAAAGCACGCTGTTCGGCAAGAGTTCGATTGCCGGCGCGGTGCTGATGACGACCAAGCCGATCGGATCCGGCCCGATGCAGACCCGAGTCAGCCTCTACCGCACCAGCGACCACGAATACCGCGCCTCCGCCGCCCTGAGCGGGCGCTTGAGCGACGACGTCGGCCTGCGCCTGTACGCCAGCAAGACCGACTTTCCGGGCATGCTGCACAACCTGACCAACGACACGATGCAAAACGGTTCGGGTGGCAGGAGCTTCCTGGCCAAGCTGCAGTGGCGGGTGACGCCCGATTTCGACCTGATGATCGCGCCGCATGTCGACCACTCGCTGGCGACCGGGAACACAGCCGCCATCGTCGCCATCGATCCGGGTGTCGGCTACCTCTACAACAAGAATTACACGGCGCTGTCGAACACTGCGGTCCTGCGCGGCATCCACATCGGGCCTTGGAACCGGGAGATCCGCAACGACTCGCCCACGGGGCTGGCGTCGACCGACCGCGGCGTCGGCGTGCGCGCCAATTATGCGTTCCCGGATGGCTCGCCGCTGGCCGGCCATACACTGACCTCGATCACGTCGGTCGACAACAACCTGTCGAACGACTTCCGCGACAACGACAATATCGACCTGATCTCGACCTACTATCAGGTGGATGCGAGCGGCAAGCCGTCCGGCATTGCCGAGCCGCCCATGCTCAACGGCACCACCGCCAGCAAGACCTCGACCCAGGAATTCCGCCTGACCTCGCCGGACGGGGGCGCGTTCCGCTACCTGGTCGGCGCTTGGGCGTCGCGCAATACGATCGATCGTACGTATTACCGGGGCAACCCATCGGTGAAGGAAACCAATTTCACCAACTACTTCACCGACTCGGGCGTCCTCAACCACGCGATCTATGCCAACACGAACTGGGATGTGGCGCCCCGGCACAGCTTGACCGCCGGCCTGCGCCTGAACCGCGAGACCAACAATTATTCCTTCCACACGATCGACAGCCTGTCGTCGTCGGCGCCGAACAACGTCCACACCGGCGCGCATGACTACGTCGCCCCGCAGCACAAGGAAACGGCGGTCACGGGCAAGCTGGGCTACAGCTTCCACGTCACGCCGGACGTCATGGCCTATGGCACCGCCTCCACCGGCAGCAAGGGCGTCGCCTACGACATGACGAGCGGCGCCAACAACCCGAACGTGTTCGCCCATCTGCCACTGGCGGCGGAGAAGGCGCTCAGCCTGGAAGCCGGCCTGAAGGCCAACTTGTGGCACAACCGCGCCACCTTCAACGCGGCCGTCTTCCAGACCCGCTTCCGCGACTACCAGACCTCGGCCACGGAGCGCTTTTCGGACGGCAGTTTGGCCAGCGTCCTGTACAGCATCCCGTCGATCCAGACGCGCGGCTTCGAGGCCGATGTCACCGTGCTGGCGACACGCGCGCTGTTGCTGAACGCGAACCTGGCTTTCACGCGCGCCACGATCCGCGCGTGGGACCAGGGAACCTGCTACACGGGCGCGACCGACTGCACGATCCCCAACCGCCTGGTACCGGGCGCCTTCCTGCGCGACGCCAGCGGCGGTGCGATGCCGAATTCGCCGAAATGGAAGCTGTCGATGGGCGCCGAATACACGCTGCCGCAAGCCGCGTGGCTGCCCTATCCGGCGGCGGTGAATGCCCAATGGCGCACCCAGTCGTCAGTGCGCGGCGCGATCAGCCAGGACCCGAGCCTCGACCGCCCGGGCTACGGCATCCTCGACCTCGGCGCCCATGTCAGTGACGCCAGGGGACGCCACAAGCTGTCCGTGGGGGTGCGCAACTTGCTCGACAAGCACTACGCGGTCGGCAACGTCGGCTCCTTCCTGAATTTCAAGCAGACCAGCGGGCCCGACATCCGGTCTTACGGCTGGCAGCCGGCACGCGACGCTTTTCGCACCACGTCGATCCGGCTCGACATGACGTTCTGATCGACCGGGACCACCATGAACGAACCCAGAATCCAGGACGTCGCCAGGCTCGCCGGCGTGTCGACCACGAGTATCTCGAATTTCCTGAACAATCGGATGGAACAGATGCGGCCAGACACCCGCCTCAAGATCCAGCAGGCGATCGCGCAGCTGGGCTACCGCCCCAACAGCGCGGCACGCCAGCTCAAGACCGGCGTGGCGGCCATGGTCGGCCTGCTGGTGCCGTCGCTGGCCAACCAGTTCTTCGGTGCGCTGGCCTGCGCGATCGAGACGGCGGCCGCACGCCATGGCTGCCAGGTAATGACCTTCAGCACCTTCCGCGATCCGGACCGCGAGCGCGCCGTCATGGCCGACCTGCTGGCCTACGGCGCGCAAGGCATCGTCACGGGATCGGCCCTGAACGACACCGACCACCTCGCGACGATCGCCACGCGCTGTCCGGTCGTGGCCTTCGATATCCGGCATACGCTCGACAAGCACGGGACCATCACCACCGTCTCGGTCGACAACGTCGCCGCCGCGGCGCTCGCCGTGGAACACCTGGCAGCCCTGGGCCACCGCTCGATCGCACTGGTGACGCCGCCGCCTTACACACTGAACCGCCAGGACCGCCTGAAGGGTTTCCAGCAGGCCGTCGCGCGCGCCGGCCTCACCGGCGAACTGATCATCGCGGACGCGACCGAGGCGCCGCGCGACCCGCACGGCGATACCCAGCTGTTCGAACTGGGGCGCAGCGCCGCAGCGCGCTTGCTGGCGGCCGCGAGCCGGCCGACGGCGGCGATCGGCATCAACGACATGATGGCAATCGGCATCGGCGTCGGCCTGCGCCAGCTCGGCAAACAGGTGCCGCGCGATTTTTCGCTGATCGGCATCGACGACATCTTTTTCGCGCTTGCCCACGATCCGCCTCTGACCACCGTGCGCCAGCCGATCCAGGCGATGGCCGACACGGCCGTCCAGCGCATCCGCGCTCCAGGCGCCGCCACGGCAGGGGACGGCGGCTTGTTCGCACCGCAACTGATCGTCCGCGCCTCGACCGCCGCACCGCGTACCTAGCAACACCACCACCATGAAAAGGAAGACAAAGGATATGGAACTCATCGGAAAAAAAGCGCTGGTCACGGGCGGCGCATCGGGCATCGGCAAGGCCAGCTCGCTGGCGCTGGCGCAGGCGGGCGCGGACGTCGTGCTGACCTACTGGAGCAGCAGCGCGGAGGCCGACGACGTCGTGGCGCAGATCCGCGCCATGGGCCGGCGCGCGCATGCGATCCAGGCTGACATGCGCGACGGCGGCGCGGCCGAACAGGTGTTCGTCGAGGCCGAACACGTGCTCGGCGAAGTCGACGTGCTCTTCGCGAACATCGGTGGCCTGATCCAGCGCTGCCGGGTTGCCGAGATGCCGCTGTCGCTGTGGGACGACGCCGTGGGCCTGAATCTCACCAGCACTTTCGCGATCTGCCAGGCGGCCCTGAAGCGGATGGAACCGCGCAAACGCGGGTCCATCATCACCATGTCCTCGCTGGCGGCCTTCGACGGCGGCGGTCCGGGCTCGGTCCATTACGCCGCGTCGAAAGCGGCGGTGGCCGGGTTCACGCGCGCGCTGGCAAAGGAAGCCGGTCCGCTGGGCATTCGCGTCAACGGCGTGGCGCCGGGCCTGATCGCGACCCGGTTCCACGACACCTTCAATACGCCGGCCAACCGCCAGGCCATCGCGGAGCGCACGCCGGTGCGGCGCGAAGGCGCGCCCGAGGACGTGGCCAATGTCGTGGTCTTCCTGGCTTCCGAGCGCGCCGCCTTCCTGGCCGGCGAGATCGTCCAGGTCAACGGTGGCCTGGGCCTGTACTGAGCGGAGCGGAGCACGCGATGAATTTCACCTTCACACGCCGCCGCTTCCTGGGCGCCGGCCTGTCACTGCCGGCGCTGGCCCTGCAAAACGCGCTGGCGCAGGACGAGCGCGAGTCGCTCGGCACCGGCCGCGGCAAGGCCATGGCCGGTCCACATCCCCTGCAGGCGCTCATGGCCGCCCACCCTGCCCCGCTGCGCCGCGCGCTGCAGGGCGTGCATCCGCGCGTATTCGTCACCGCCGACGGCCTGGAAGCGCTGCGCACGCACGCCAAGGGCAGCCACCGCGCGCAGTGGCAGGCGGCGCTGGCCGGGCTGATCGCCATGCGCCAGCCGCCGGCGGCCGCGCCTGCGCAGAAGCGGCGCGCGCAGAACGATACCGCGATCGGCATCATCGGCGCCGCGCTGGCCTACCGCATCGAGGGCGACGCCCGCTACCTCGAGGCCGCCCGGCGCTACATGGATGCCGCCGTCAGCTACCCGGTCTGGGGCTACACCTACAGCAAGCCGGACATCGACCTGGCCGCCGGCCACCTGCTGTACGGCCTGGGCGCCGGCTACGATTTGCTGTACGACGTGCTGACGCCCGCCGAACGCACGCGCTACCGCGACAAGCTGGTGCGCCAGGCCGGCATCCTGGCCGCGCATTTCATGCCGGCCCCGGGCAAGTCCTACTCGTACAGCCAGAACCATTGCTTCATCCCGGTCGCCGGCCTGGCCGTGGCCGCCTACGCGCTGTGGGACGACACGCCGGATGCGGCGCGCTGGGCGGCCCTGGCGCGCGCCATCTTCAGCCGCGTGCTGGAAGTGGCCTCGCCCGACGGTTACTTTTACGAAGGCGTGGAGTACTGGATCTTCTCCATGCCGTGGATCGTGCACGCGCTGGACGCCTTCGCCCATGCCGCCGGCGACGACCTGTACGACACGCCGGCCCTGCGCCGGGCCCACCTGTACATCGCGCACTCGCTGACGCCCAACGGCCAGGACGTCTACGACTTCGGCGACGTGTTCGAGGGCCCGGTCACGCGCGCGCGCAAAGGCGAGGAACCGGCACGCACCCATCCGGGCGGCAAGCTGAATTCGAACTACAACCTGCTGTACCGGCTGGCCGCGCGCTTTGCCGACCCGCAGGCCCAGGGCGTGGCCGACTGGATGGCCTCGCTCGGCCACGTCTGTGCGGAAGACTTCTGGACCCTGCTCTGGCGCGACCCGGACCTGGCAGCCGCGCCGATGTCGGCATTGCCGCCCTACCACCATTTCGACGAGCTCGGCACCGTGTACTGGCGCAGCGACTGGACGCCGCGCGCCACCGCATTCGCCTTCCGCGCCGGACCGCCGGAAGGCCACCATGTCGCGTCCCTGATCGGCCGGCTGCCCGACTGGCATCTCGAGACCGGCCACGCGCACCCCGACGCCGGCAGCTTCATCCTGTACGGTGCCGGGACCTACCTGACCGGACCGATGGGCTATGCGGGCATCCCGACCAGCAAGCTGAGCAACACGCTGCTGATCGACGGCCAGGGCCAGGCGAACGAGGGCGGCGGGCACGACGCCTTCCGCGACTACCCGTATGCGCGCCTGGATGCGATCCGCTTCGCCAGCGTCAAATTGGGCCGCGATGGCGCCGACTTGGTCGCCGACCTGACCGGCGCCTACCGCCCGGAACTCGGCGTGGAAAAGCTGCAGCGGCGCTTCCGCTACGCCGGCGGCGTGTGGACCGTGACCGATACGCTGCGCGCCAGCAAGCCCGTGGTGCTGACCGCGCAGGTCCACGGCGACGGCGCGATCGCCAGCACGGGTGCCCGGCACTACCTGGTGCAGGGCGCCCCGGCCGCCCTGGCGGTCGAGGTCGGCACGACCGGCGCCAAGGCCGTGATCGAACCGGGGATCGTCGTTGCCGCCGGGCCGCCCGGCCACGTCGACCGCGGCCCGACCGAGGAACGCGGCACGGTCCTGCGGCTGTCGCTGCCCGCCAGCCGCGACGCCACGCTCGTGACCACACTGTCGATCGCGGAGCGCCGCCCATGACGGTGCCCGACGTCGTGACCGTGGGCGAGGCGATGGCACTCCTGATCGCGCGCATGCCGGGTCCACTGGAGGCCGTCGACGCATTCGAGCGCGCCACCGCGGGCGCCGAATTGAACGTCGCCGTCGGTCTCTCGCGGTTGGGCTTCCGTGTCGGTTACATCGGCAGGCTGGGGCAAGACAGCCTGGGGCGCCGCCTGCGCACCTTCATGGCCGAGGAGCGGCTCGACCTGCGCCACCTGGAAATGGATGCGCGCTACCCGACCGGCATGATGCTCAAACAGATGGCGGTCGACGGCGCCGATCCCGAGGTCGACTACTTCCGGCGCGGCTCGGCCGCGAGCCACCTGTCGCCGGGCGACATGCCGGCGCCCGACAGCGATTTCGGACGGGCGCGCCTGCTGCACCTCACCGGCATCTGCCCGGCCCTGTCGCGCGGCTGCAGGGAGCTCGCGTTCGCGCTGGCGCGCCAGGCCCGCGCCGGCGGGCACACCGTGAGCTTCGACCCGAACCTGCGGCCGCGCCTGTGGCAGTCGCGGGCCGCGATGATCGAGACCGTCAACGCGCTCGCCTGCGCAGCCGACATCGTGCTGCCGGGCCTGGCCGAGGGACGGCTGCTGACCGGCTGCGACGATCCGGCCGGGATTGCCCGCTACTACCTCGAACGGGGCGTGCGGCAGGTGGTCGTCAAGCTCGGGCCGGAGGGCGCCTGGGTTGCCGGCGCCGGCGTCGATGCGGGTGTCGTGCCCGGCGTACCGGTGCCGCGTGTCGTCGACACGGTCGGCGCCGGCGACGGCTTCGCGGTCGGCGTCATCAGCGCGCTGCTCGACGGCCTGGACTTGCGCGCAGCCGCCGCGCGCGGCTGCTTCATCGGCGCCCGCGTCGTGCAATCCCGCGGCGATTGCGAAGGCTTGCCGGACCGCGCCCAACTGGCCGAAGAGCCAGCCCGCTGCGGCGGGACGAGACCCCCTATGGAGACACAGACATGAAAACCATCAAAGGCTTGCGCTGGCTGATCATTTCGCTGGTGGCGGCCGCGACGATCATCAACTACATCGACCGCTCGGCGCTGGCGGTCATGTGGCCCGGCATCGCGTCCGAACTAGGCATGGACAAGCGCGACTACGCCAACATCGTGACGATCTTCCTGATCGGCTATGCCGTCGGCCAGTCGCTGTTCGGCAAGCTGTTCGACGCGCTCGGCACCCGGATCGGCTTCATGCTGTCGATCGTGGTCTGGTCCGGCGCGATCGCCCTGCACTACGTGGCGCGCTCGGCACTGTCGTTCAGCCTGTTCCGCACGATGCTGGGCGTGGGTGAAGCCGGCAACTGGCCAGGCGCCACCAAGGCCATCGCGGAATGGTTTCCGGTGCGCGAGCGCGCGCTCGGCCAGGGCATCTTCGGTGCCGGGGCCTCGCTCGGGTCGGTGATCGCACCGCCGCTGGTCGCCCTGCTGTATGCGGCCTACGGCTGGAAAGCGACCTTCGTGCTGATCGGCTCGCTCGGCTTCATCTGGATCGTTCCCTGGCTGATCGTGTACAAGTCCGGACCGGCCACGCACCCGTGGATCAGTGCCGACGAACGCGCACTGATCCTGTCCGGTGCGCGCGGCCCCGACACGCCGCAAGACGACTACGTCCCCACCTTGGCGCAGTTGCTGCGCCACCGCCAGAGCTGGGGCGTGATCGCGGCGCGCTTCTTCATCGACCCGGTCTGGTGGCTGTTCGTCAGCTGGCTGCCGCTGTACCTGAACGAACGCTTCGGCTTCGACGTCAAGGCGATCGGCATGTTCGCCTGGGTGCCCTATGTCGGCGCGGCGTTCGGGGCGCTGGGCGGGGGCTGGCTGTGCGGCGCCCTGCTGGCGCGCGGCTGGAGCGTGGACCGGGCCCGCAAGTCGGTGATCGCGGCCGGCCTGCTGCTGATGTTCCCGGCACTGATCCTGAGCGCCGCCGCGGCCACGCCGGTGCTGGCGGTGCTGGCCATCGGCGTGATCCTGTTCGGATTCCAGGCCGCCATCAGCAACATCCAGACCCTGCCCAGCGATTTCTACTCCGGCAAGACCGTGGGCACCCTGGCGGGCCTGAGCGGGACCTCCGCCGTGCTCGGCGTCATCGTCTGCATGCAACTGGTGCCGATCCTGACCGTCGGCGGCGACTACACGCCCTTCTTCATCCTGGGCGCACTGCTGCTGCCCCTCGTATTCCTATCCCTGTGGCTGGGCGGTCGGGTCGACCGCGTGCAGCCCCATCCATCGCACAAGAAGACTGGAGACCTCGATGAAACCTGCGTTTCGTAATTCCCTGCTGCTGGCGCTCGCGCTGGCGGCCAGCCCCGTCCATGCGCATGCGGCATCGAACAAGCCGGGCGCGTCGCAAGCGGTCGAGAAGAAGGACGACGGCGTGTTCCTGAAAAAGCACGACGCCATCCTGGCGCGCGCCAGGAACGGCCCGATCGGGCTGCTGTTCCTGGGCGACTCGATCACCGAGCGCTGGCACATCGCCCCGCACATCTGGGAGGCGTATTACGGCAACTACCAGCCGGCCAACTTCGGCATCGGCGGCGACCGTACCAACCACGTGATCTGGCGCATCGAGCACGGGGAACTGGACGGCATCGCGCCGAAGCTCGTGGTCTTCATGCTGGGCACCAACAACAGCCTCGATGACCCGGCCGAGGAGATCGCCGCCGCCGACCGCAAGATCATCGGCATGATCCGCGCCAAGCTGCCGGGCACGAAAATCCTGGTGCTCGGCATCTTCCCGCGCGGCCCGCGCGACCGGACAGGCAAGCCCGTGACCGAGGCCGGGGTCGAGGAAGCGGCAAAGCGCATGCGCACGATCGAGGCCGTGAACCGCGACCTGGCCCTGCTCGACAACGGCCGCGACATCCGCTTCCTGAACATCAACGCGGTGTTCCTGGGCCAGGACGGCAAGATCCCGAACGCCATCATGCCGGACCAGCTGCACCCGGGTCCCGCAGGCTACCAGCTGTGGGCCGACGCCATGCAAGCAACGCTGCTGGAGATGCTCAAATGAAGAACGCCATCCTCACCCTGGCCTGCGCCCTGGCGATGGCGTCGCTGGCGAACGCGCCGCGTCCCGCATCGGCGGCACCGGCCTTTACACCGCGCGATGCGCTGGAACGCCTGTTCGAAGTCGAAGGCAAGACGCCGTACGCTGCGCCCTACGACGGCACGCTGCATTTCAGCGCGCTCGACGCGAAATACGATTCCGGCCATGGCCACGGCTACCGCAACGAACTGAAGATCGCCGCCAAGCTGCGCCGCAGCGCCGCCCTGACGCGCGAGCATTTCGCCGCGCGCGTGACGGCGCAGCTGCCGGACGGCGCCAAGACCATCGTCGCCCAGTACCACGTCGAAGGCCTGGACACCATCGTCAAGGTCTACGTGCAGGACACGGCCGATCGCCAGGGCCTGGACGGCCAGGCCGGCAACGGCGTGTTCGACATCCTGGTGCGCATGCTCGGCACCGACGGCAAGGAGGCCACCACGGCGCTGGGCACGGTGCGCGCCGGCCAGCCGTTCGACCTGGACATCCGCTTCGCCGGCGGCGATGCGAGCGTGGCCGTCGTCGGGCCCGACGGCATGCGGCGCGAAGCGCATACGCGCATCAAGCCGGACGAGCGCGCCATCTACTTCAAGTTCGGCGACTACCTGCAGGCCCTCGACCCCGACACCGGCAAGCACACGATCAGCAGCGCCCAATGGGACCGCTACTATGCGGCCAAGCGCATCACGGCCGAACACGTCACGTTCACCGGCACCGTCTTCGAGCGCGAAGGAGCCCGGCCATGACCATCCCGGACCTGCCGATCACGCCCGAACTGCTGGCGGCGCTGCAGAAGATCTCCACCTCCACCCTGACCACCCAGCTGTTCAAGCGCGGCCTGGCCAATGTGTTCATCCAGGGCGCGCGCCCGCTCAAGACCGGGCAGCGCATGGCCGGCCCCGCGTTCACGCTGCGCTACATCCCGGCGCGCGAAGACCTCGACGGCATCGATGTCTTCCTCGATCCTGGCCACCCGCAGCGCGCCGCCGTGGAACAGATCCCGGCGGGCGCCGTGCTTGTGATGGATTGCCGCGGCGATGCCTCGGTGGCGTCCGCCGGCAGCATCCTGGCGACCCGCCTGCAGGTCCGCGGCGTCGCCGGCATCGTCACCGATGGCGGCCTGCGCGACGCGGCGGGCATCGCGCGCCTGGCGATGCCTGCGTGGTGCGCGGGACCGTCCGCGCCGACCAACCTGATTCGCCATCATGCGCTCGACCTGAACGCACCGATCGGTTGCGGCGGTGTGGCCGTCTATCCGGGCGACATCATGGTCGGCGATGACGACGGCGTGGTCTGCATCCCGGCGCACCTGGCGCACGAGGTCGCGCGCGACGGGGCCGAGCAGGAGTGCTTCGAGGATTTCGTGCTCGAGCAGGTGGCGAACGGCGCCAGCATCATCGGCCTGTACCCGCCGACCGCGCCCGAGACCCGTGCACGTTTCGCAGCGTGGCGGCTTGCACGCTCCGCTCAGTAAGCCAACGACAACATCAAGGAGACAAGGCTTTGAATACGACAACCCATCCCGGGCGCTTCGCCCGCGCACCGATCGCCGCGGCGGTCACCCTGGCCCTGCTGGGCCTGGCGTCCGCATCCCGGGCCCAGCAAGCACCGGTCGACGACGCGATCAGCAAGGTCGAGATCACCGGTTCCAGCATCAAGCGCGCCGCCGCCGACCAGGCGCTGCCGGTCACCGTCACCAAGGCCGAGGACTGGATCGCACAAGGCGCGATCACGGTGGCGGACGTGCTGATGTCGATGTCGACCGCGGCCGACTATGAGCCGGCCACTGGCGCCGGCAACGGCAACGGCGCCAACATGCGCGGCATCGGGACCGCACGCACCCTCGTCCTTCTCGACGGCAAGCGCCTGTCCGACAGCGCCATCGACCCGAACACGATCCCGGTCAGCGCCCTCGACCGCACTGAGGTACTGCGCGACGGCGCCTCGTCGGTGTATGGCAGCGACGCCATCGGCGGCGTCATCAACTTCGTCACCAGGAAGGCGTACAGCGGCGCCTCGTTCACGGTCAAGGGTAGCGTGCCGCAGCGCAGCGGCGGTGGCGAGACCGAAGGGCTCTCCTTCATCGCCGGCAAGGGCAATCTGGCGCGCGACGGCTGGAATGTCTACGTCACGGGCGACTTGAACAAAAACATTCCACTGGCACAGGACGCCCGTCCCAATATCACTGGCAGCGAACGGCTGATGAGCGCGGGCTTCGCGGCGCCGCACCTGACCAAGGGCACCAACGCGGTGCCGGCCAATGTCACGCTGGCCAACGGCTCGACCAAGGTCGGCAACAAGACCATCACCGGCAGCCCGTATTACGACAGCGGCTGCCTGCCGCCGTATTCGACGCCGGGCACCAGCAATACCTGCTCCTCGATCGCGAACGCCAACACCCTGACGCTGACCACGGCAAAGAAGCAGAACTCGCTGTTCCTCAAGGGTTCCAAGATGCTGACCGAGGACAACAAGCTCACGGCCTCGGTGCTGTATTCGACGATCTATGTCCGTCCGGTGAAGAACCCGACCACCGGCCTGGACGCCTCGATTCCGAATTTTCCGGCGCTGACCATCACCCCCAGCAGCCCGTACTATCCGGGCAAGGGCATCACGCCGGCGATGGCCGGGATCACCAACCAGACGCTGACGCTGGGATGGTCGCTGATCGGCGACCTCGGCCCGACCGTGCTGAACTACCAGAAATCGCAGTCGCGCGTGACGCTCGAGGACGAAGGCCGCCTTGGGGCCTGGGACTACAAGGTCGGCCTGTGGAACGCGGTCTATGCGACCCACTCCTCGTTCCGTTCCGGCTTCGTCAACAGCTATGGCCTCCTGGCAGGCGTATCCAATGGCGTACTGAATCCCTTCGGCCTGCAGGACGAGAAAGGAAAGTCCTACCTTGCAAGTATCTCGACCAACGGCGAAACGGCCGGCAAGGGCTTGACGCGCCTTACCGGCGCCGACCTGACGGTCAGCCGCGAGCTGATGCGGCTTCCGGGCGGTGCGCTGGCCGTCGCCGCCGGCGCCACGGCCTATCACGACTTTGGCCGCTCGTTCGTGCCGCCGAGCGTCGCGCTGTCCGGCGGCCAGACCGGCTCGTCCACCGCCGCGCTCGACGTCCACGCGTCGCGCAACGTGACGTCGATGTATGTGGAACTGGACGCGCCATTGACCAAGGCACTGGACATCGACATCGCCGTGCGTACCGACCGCTACAACGACTTCGGCAGTACCACCAATCCCAAGCTCAGCTTCCGCTACAAGCCGTCCGGCTGGCTGATGCTGCGCGGCGCGGTCGGCACGGGCTTTCGTGCGCCGACGCTCGGCGAGCGTTACTTCGGTGCCGTCAACGGGCCGACCGGCGTCACCACCACCACTTACAACGATCCACTGCTGTGCCCTGGCGGAGCGGTCGGCGGCAATTCGGGTGGTACAGCCCTGCCCGGCTATTCTCCCACCACGGTGTGCACCGCCAGGCTTCCGGTCAACACGGGCGCCAACCCCTCGATCGGGCCCGAGAAGTCACGCACGATCAACTTTGGCGTCGTGCTCACGCCGACCCGGTCATTGCTGGTCTCGCTCGACTACTGGAACGTGCGCCTGCGCGACGCGATCGGCCAGATGGCGCAGGCCACGCTGTTCCAGCCGCAATACGCCAGCCTGTTCGTGCGCGATCCGAAGACCAACGCGCTGCTGTACATCGACGACCGCCTGAACAACATGGGCGGCCAGCGCACCGACGGCGTCGACGTGACGGCCACCTACACGCTGCCGCGCACGCGCTGGGGCACCTTCGGCGTCCAGCTCGACGGCACCTACGTGCACAACTTCCGCACCCGGCTGACGAACGACAGCCCCTGGATCGACAGCGTCAACACCTTCGGTCCGCTCGACGCCAACCTGTTCATCTACCGCTGGCGCTATACGGCATCGCAGAAGTGGCGCAGCAGCGGCGGCCACTGGAGTTCGACGCTGTCCGAGCAGTACCGGCAAAGCTTCGAGGACCTGAACGCGGGTTCCCTGTTCTACCACCGCATCGATCCCTACCTGCTGGTCAACTGGTCGCTCGTGTATACCGGGTTCCGCAAGTGGTCGCTCATGGGCGGCGTGAACAACGTGTTCGACCGCGACCCGCCGGCTGCGAATTACCGCAACGAAGGCTACCTCAGCGGCCAGGCCAGCCCCATCGGACGGGCCTTCAACCTGAGGGCGACGTATACGTTCTGAATCAGCGCCCGCCTTTGTTCGCG
>JAKOOD010000222.1 GCA_022701635.1 Burkholderiaceae bacterium
ATCTGGGGAAAGATGAACCACATCCAGTGGCTGCGCTTGCGCCCCGCGCGCAGTTCCGCCAGGGCCTGGTCGTAGACGCCGGCCTGGGCGTCGACGAAGCGTTCAAGATTGAAATCGGTAGTCATGACAGCGTGCCTCCCGCGCCCATGCTACCGCGCCTGGGCGATTTGCTAAAGTCACGCCTTCCAACCGAATCTGCCATTTCATCTGCCATTACTCTGCCATGAAGCCCGAACACCTGACCCTGCTGCTGACCCGCGAAATGCCTTTCGGTAAATATGAAGGCTGCAAGATCGCCGACCTGCCCGGGCATTACCTGGGCTGGTTCGCGCGCGAAGGTTTTCCGAAGGGCGAGCTGGGCGAACTGCTCGAACTCATGTACGAACTCGACCATAACGCCTTGCGCGGCCTGCTCGATCCCCTGCGGCGCTGAAGCGTGTCCCGGCATTCGATTTTTTCGATGATAGGACGCAAAACAACTCGTTTTTCAAGCCCGCTCGACGCGCCTATACTGGCATACATGCATTCGAAAACATCCACAACCGGATAAACAGATAAAGGAGCAGATCATGCTGGAAGTTCGCAAAAGTGAAGAACGCGGTGCCGCCCATCACGGCTGGCTGCAATCGAAACACAGCTTTTCCTTCGCCGACTACTACGATCCGCGCCACAGCGGCTTCGGTCCGCTGCTGGTGATCAACGAGGACCGCGTCGCGCCCGGCGCCGGCTTCGGCACCCACGGCCACCGCGACATGGAAATCATTTCCTACGTGCTGGATGGCGCGCTCGAGCACAAAGACAGCATGGGCACCGGCTCGGTCCTGCACTATGGCGATGTACAAAGCATGAGCGCCGGCAACGGCGTGCGCCACAGCGAATTCAACGGTTCCAAGACCGAACAGGTGCATTTCCTGCAGATCTGGATCCAGCCGAACGTGAAAGGCATCGCGCCGAGCTACCAGGAAAAGAACATTCCGCTGGCCGAGAAGCAGGGCAAGCTGCGCGTGATCGCTTCCAGCGATGGCCGCGAAGGCTCGGTACTGATCCACCAGGACGCGGCGCTGTACGCCACCATCCTGAACGGCGACGACCGCGTCGAGCACACGCTGGCGGCCGGCCGCCTCGGCTATGTGCACGTGGTGCGCGGTCAGGTGAGCGTCAACGGCGTGGCCCTGCAGGGTGGCGATGCGCTCAAGCTGAGCGACGAGGCGCGTGTCGAGCTGGCCCAGGCCGATAACGCCGAAGTGCTGCTGTTCGACCTGCCGCGCTGATTGCCGACCGACCGATCAGCGTGCATGTGATGGACCGAGAATGTGTCGGAAACCGTCACATGCACGCCACAAATTCACATGGCCGTGGGTAAAACGTTAAATTGCGTGTGATAATCAATCCTCATAGCAATTTTTCGTTCCCAAAACCATGAACGCCAAACCCACCATCCTCGTGGTCGAGGATGACGTCCACATCGCCCAGGTCCTCACCTTCATGCTCGAGCGCCAGGGTTACCGCGTGATCTATGCCGACGACGGCCGCGCCGCGGTCCAGCACATCGTCTCCGGCCCGGTGCCCGACCTGATCCTGCTCGATGTGATGCTGCCTTTCGTCGACGGCTTCGGCGTGCTGGGCCTGATCCGCGCGCGCGCGGGCTGGGAAAGCGTGCCGGTGCTGATGCTGACCGCCAAGAACGGCGAACAGGACACCGTGCGCGCCCTCGACGCCGGCGCCAACGACTTCATCATCAAGCCTTTCCAGCCGCTGGAACTGCTGGCGCGCCTGCGCCGCTACCTCGACCAGCCTGCCTGAACGGCCGCCCGCCGCCACGCTACGGCGGCCCCATCCATTACGCATGTCCGCACACTGCTGGCTTGCGCCCGCTTCGGCAGGTAACTGCTAGTATGTCCAAAAAGCGGACCCTGCGTATGCGACTACAATTCCAGCAAGAAAGCAAGGCGCCTCCTTTGCCGGACGACCTCAGGCGACGCTTCGACGACGTGCTCGAACTCTTTCCGTCCGCCGTCACGGTGCACGACATCGATGGTTGCATCGTCATGGCCAACCACCTGGCCGCCGCGCTGCTGGGACACAGCGAGGACGAGCTGATCGGCGTACGTACCGATATTGCTGTTTGGCACCTCACCGATGAAAACTGCAGGCCGATGGCGCCCGACGACTATCCAGTCCACCAGGTCCTGCGCACCGGGAACAAGGTCACCGGCAGGGTGGTCGGCCTGCCGGCGCGGCCTGGTTCCGGTCCCGGCCAGCGTGCGCGCTGCTGGGTGATCTGCAACGCCTACCCAGAAACCGACGACGACGGCAAGCTGCGCGGCGCCGTGGTTTGCTTTACCGACTGCACCGAGCTGAAGGAAGCCCAGCAGCGCCTGCTGAAATCCGAGGAAAGGCTGCGCCTGATGCTGGAAGGCTCCAGCGACGCGCCCTGGGACTGGGACCTGGCCAGCGGCGAAACCTATTATTCCGAGCGCTGGTGGGAGATGCTCGGCTACCGCGCCGGCGCATTGCGGCTCGACCGTGCCACCTGGCGCCGCCTGCTGCACCCGCAGGACCTGCCGCACGTCACCGCCTTCATGGCCGACCTCCTGGCCGGCGGGCGCAGCGCCTACAGCATCGAACTGCGCCTGCGCCACAGCGACGGCCATTACGTGCATGTGCTGACGCGCGGGGTGGTGCTGCGCGACCCGGCTGGCCGCGCACTGCGCATGTCCGGCACCAACACCGACCTCACCGAGCGCAAGCAGTCCGAGCGCCGCATCTATGAACTCGCGTATTTCGATCCGCTCACCGGCCTGCCGAACCGCCGCTTCCTGATCGAGGAGCTCGACAAGACGCTGGCGCGCCACAGCCGCTCCGGCCAGTACGGCGCCCTGCTCTTCATCGATCTCGACAACTTCAAGCTGCTCAACGACACCATGGGCCACGACGTCGGCGACATGCTGTTGCGCCAGGTGGCCGAACGCCTGCGCCAGGCACTGCGCGACAGCGACCAGCTGGCGCGCCTGGGCGGTGACGAATTCGTCGTGGTGCTGGAGAACCTCGGGGCCGGCACCGCGGAGGCGACGCCGCACGCCGACCACGTGGCGCGCAAGATCCTGACGCTGCTGGGCCAGCCCTACGAGCTGCCCGGCAGTCCGAGTCCGCGCACTCCCAGCATCGGCATCACCCTGTTCGACGGCAGTGCGGACGGCATCGACCAGCTGCTGCGCCAGGCCGACCTGGCCATGTACCGCGCCAAGGCCGACGGCCGCAACACCGCGCGCTTTTTCGACCCCAGCATGCAGGCCGCCGCCGAGCGCCAGGCCGCCCTCGACAAGGCGCTGCGCGACGGCCTGGCGCAGCGCGAGTTCGTACTCTACTGCCAGCCGCAATTCGATACCGAAGGCCGCCTGATCGGTGCCGAGGCGCTGGCGCGCTGGCAGCACGGCGAGCACGGCCTGGTGTCGCCGCACGAGTTCATCGGCCAGGCCGAAGCCAGCGGCCTGATCATCCCGCTGGGGCAGCAAATGCTCGAGGAAAGCTGCCGGGCGCTGGCGCGCTGGGCCGGCGACCCGCTGCTCGACCGGGTCAAGCTGTCGGTCAACATCAGCGTGCGCCAGCTGCGCGACCCCGGTTTCTCGACCAGCGTGGCAGCCTTGCTGGCCGCCAGCGGCGCCAGCGCCGACCGGCTGTGCCTGGAGCTGACCGAAAGCGTGTTCGCTGAAAACATGCAGGAACTGATCGAGCACATGCAGGCCCTGCGTGCACAGGGCATCCACTTTTCCCTGGACGACTTCGGCAACGGCACCTCGTCGCTGGCCTACCTGATGCGCTTCCCGCTGGCCTCGCTAAAGATCGACCGCAGCTTCGTGCGCGACGCCGGCGCCAACAGCGCCACCATCGTCGAGGCGATCGTGGCGCTGGCACGCAAGCTCAAGCTGGAGGTGGTGGCCGAAGGCGTGGAACACGAAGACCAGCGCGACTTCATGGTCGATTGCGGCTGCGATGCGCTGCAGGGCTATCTGCTGGGGCGGCCGGTACCGCTGCCGGAATTCGAACTGCTATACGGCGCGGCCGGCAGGGCTTGAAGCGGTTTCGATAGCATTGCTTTATGTCATGTCGATGAATTTTACAGCCCTTCGTCATGGAAAATTAAAATTTGTTAATTTTCTAAAAGAAATCAATAACCTAAGTAAATATTGCCTTTCAGGCACGGCAATTGCATACCCAGGGAGCTCATCCATCCACTAAGGGTTTTACAATGTCGCCGAATCTGATGAAAAGTTTTAAAAAAGCGGTTCTGGTTGCTGCACTGTTTTCGGCAGGCGTCGCGAACGCGGCCTTGTACCAGTTCAACCTGACCGGCGACTACACCGCCAGCTGGCAGCTGAATTCGACGGTGACGCCGGATGGGGACGCGGCAGGCGTCGCATTCATTCTTTATGACGTCGAAGGCAACTTCCCGGGATCGGCCATCGATGTCGCCGACCTGACCTTCTATAATGCCGACAGCGGCGGCGGCCTGGAAATCTATGATTACTATGGCGACTTCACGCTGCTGTCGACCGATGGTGCACAGTTGTACAGCGGTTCCGAAGCCGCGCCGACCTTCAACCTGGGCAGCTTCGCCCTGACGGAATTCAGCGGCACGGGCCGCTACACCCTGACCGTGACCGACCTCGACGCCGGTCCTGGCCCGGGCACCGATCCCACGCCTGGCGAAGTGCCTGAGCCAGCCAGCATTGCCATGCTGCTCGGCGGTCTGGGCCTGATGGCGTCGATGAAGAAGCGTCGCGCTGCCAAATAAATCATTGAATCGATAGCGGACTGGTCGAATCCATACATCGACCGGACAGCACAATGCCGGCACAGTCAAATGTGACGGCATTTTTTATTTGCGCAACTAGTTCGTCTTCTATTTTCAAAAGGAAATAATATTTAATTTAATTAATACTTACTGGGGTAAACATTATTTTCTTTATATAAATATTTAACCTTTTGATGATGGTCAATCGTACAAGGCGTTAAATGGTTTTATGTTATCTTATTAATAACTACCAGTTCTTGTGAAAGCCTGCCGATGCCAAGCGCCCGCCGGCCGCAACGCGGCCCCTCCGGTTTTACCCTGATCGAACTCATTTCGGTCATCGGTGTCGTTGGCGTCGTCAGCGCGACCGCCGTACCGCGGCTGACCGCGCTTGCCGGTGAAGCGCGCTTCGCCTCGCTCCAGGTCGCGCGGGGTTCGCTGGCCAGCGTGTCCGCCATCGCCCACGGCCAGTTCGCGATCCGCGCCGGCAGTACGCAAACCTATGGTGACGTGCCGCTGCCGATGGTGAACGGCTACCCTGGCGCCGACGCAAAACTGGCAGAAGCGGCCGGCCTGGCGCCGGGCTACACCGTGCACGCCGGAGATGGCGGCACACTGGTCATCGTACCCAAGGACCTGGCCGGCAGCGCCGCGGCGGACCAGTGCTATCTCGTGTACACCCAGAGCCGGACACCGCAGTCGGCACCGGTGATCGCGCTCGGCGCCGCGGCCAGCGCCGCCGCCTGCAGCTGAAGACGGCGCCCGGACGCGCTCACGCCGCCGGCAACTCGACCACGAAGGTCGTGCCCTGCCCGGCCACGCTGTCGAAGCGGATGGTCCAGCCATGCGCCTCGACGATCGCCTTGCAGATCGACAGCCCCAGTCCGGTGCCGCCGCTGCGCCGCGAATTGGTGCCGTCGGCCTGGGCGAAGCGCTGGAACACGCGCTCGCGGAAGGCTTCCGGAATGCCGCTGCCCTGGTCAGTCACCGACAGGCGCACGCCGCCGCCGCCGCCGTCGACCCGTGTCGTCACCGTCGTCCCCGCTTCCGAAAACTTGACGGCGTTCGACAGCAGGTTCGCCAGCACCTGGACGATGCGGTCGCGATCGATGGCGGCACACAGCGCCGCGGCACCGGGGCCGGCTTCGCAGGCCAGCGCCACCCCGGCCCGCGCAGCCAGGCCGGCCATCGACGCCACCGCGCCTTCCGCCACCGGCAGGACCGGCTGGACCTCGCGGCTGGATTCCATGCGGCCGGCGTCCATCTTCTGGAGGTCGAGCACGTCGCCGATCAGGCGCACCAGGCGTTCGGAGCTGGCGTTGGCGATGCCGATCAGGCCCTGCGCATCGGCCGGTAGCTCGCCCGCCATGCCGTCGGCCAGCAGCGCCAGCGACGCGCTGATCGACGTCAGCGGGGTGCGCAGCTCATGCGAGACGGTGGAGACGAACTCGTTCTTCATGCGCTCGACCTGCTTGCGCCCGGAAATGTCGTGCGCAAAGATGCTGAAGAACGGCCCTTCCGGGGTACCGGCAATCGCCGCCGTCATTTCGACCTCGACTTCGCTGCCGTCGCGCCGGCACAGCTCGCGTTCGACGCGGCGGCCGTGGATCTCCAGCTCGCCGGTCTCGCGGAAGTGCTGCAGCGCCGCCAGCGCATTGGGACGCAGGCGCGCCGGCACCATCAGATCGACGGCCAGGCGCCCCAGCACCTCGTCGCGCTGCCAGCCGAGCATGGATTCGGCGGCCGCGTTCCAGTCGACCACGCGGCCCTGCAGGTCGATCGCGACGAAGGCATCCTGCACGGTCCCGAGGATGGTGTCGATGCGCTGCTTGCCGGCGCTGACCGTCAGCAGCGCCTGTTCCAGCTCGCGCGTGCGCTGCTCGACGCGCTGCTCCAGCGTGGCGTTGAGTTCTTTCAGTTCCTGGCGCTGCTGCACCAGGTCGGCCACCAGCGCGTCGAGCGTGCCGGACAGCGCCTGCACCTCGACGTAGCGGCCGTTCTCCGCCCCGAGCTTGACCGGTTCGCCGGCGCGGATGCGGCGCGCCGATTCGGCCAGCTCGCCCAGCGGCTCGGTGATGCGGCGCGCCACCAGTACGCCGGCCAGCGAAAACAGCGCCGCCAGCAGGACCCCGGCGATCAGGCCGTATTCGCGCAGGCGCCGTACCGGGCCGTAGGCGTCGAGCACCTCCTGGCGCACCAGCACGGTCCAGCCCAGGCCCGGGTAGTCGGCATAGCCGCGGCCGCGCGCATAGCCGACCAGGTAGGATTTGCCGTCCGGCCAGCGCTCGACCACGTAACCGCTCATCACCTTACCGCTCCTGGGCTGGCCGCGCGCCATGTCCAGGCTCGGGAGCGACAGCTTGCGGCCGGCGCTGTCCGGCGGCCCCAGCAGGACGCTGCCGCCGGCGTCGACGATCAGGGCCTCGACGTTGCTGCGCGCGCCGACGTCGGCCATGACCGAGCGCTCGACGTCGCGCGCCCATTGCCAGGACAGGTGGGTGCCGAGCACGCCGACGGTGTTGCCGCGCTCGTCCAGATAGGGAAAGGCGACGTCGACGAAGCGCCACGGTTCGGCCTGGTACGGCAGCAGCTTCGCCAGCAGCACGGCCTCGTGCACGTCGCCGACATGGTCGCCCTTGAGCGCATTGTCGAACCACGGCCGCCTGGACACGTCGACGCCTTCCAGCATGCCGCGCGCCGCCACCTGCACCCGGCCGTCGATCCCGGCCAGGCCGATCCAGCTGTAATAGCCATAGCTGGCCTGCACCCGTTCCAGCGTCTCGCGGCGGCGCGCCAGCGGGACGTCGGCGCCGAGGTCGTGGCGGCGCGCGATCAGGCCGACCTCGCGGTAGCGTTCGAACATGCCGCGCTCGAGCTTGTCCGAGGTCTGGGCGGCGCGGTCGGCCAGGCTGTAGCCGATGCCGCTTTTCACCTGTTCGGTGGCCTTGCGCTCGATGACGGCGCTCAGCACCAGGGTAAACACGATGGACAGCAGGGCAAAGGCGAGCGCCATCCAGGCACCCAGGGCGCGCGGCAGCAGGCGGTGGAAGAAGGTCGGGACGGTCGGCATAGAATGAAACTGGCAGGACGGCATGCTGGGCGCCAGCGTAGCACAGCGCTGATGCACATAGTTAATATCTTTACAGTAATAAGGTTGCTCCGCACGGCCATGTCCGATTTCCGGTAAACTCTCCGGTTACTTCATATCGCACCACTTCGTTTCGGGAACACCGCCATGCAAGACAATGCCGCCCTGCCAGACAATGCCGCCCTGCTCGACTACGTCACTTCGTGCACGCTGCCGACGCCGTGGGCGCAGTTCACCCTGCACGCCTTCGTCGAACACAGCACCGGCAAGGAACACCTGGCCATGACCCTCGGCGACATCAAGGACGGCGAACCGCCGCTGGCGCGCATCCACTCGGAATGCCTGACCGGCGACGTGATGTTCTCGCAGCGCTGCGACTGCGGCGCCCAGCTGGAAGGTGCGCTCAAGAAGATCGCCGCCGAAGGCCGCGGCATCCTGCTCTACCTGCGCCAGGAAGGCCGCGGCATCGGCCTGGTCAACAAGATCCGCGCCTACCGCCTGCAGGAAGCCGGCGCCGACACCGTGGAAGCCAACCTGCAGCTCGGTTTCCACGCCGACGCCCGCAACTACGAGCTGGTGCTGCCGATGCTGCAACAGTTCGGCATCGAAGCGGTGCGCCTGATGACCAACAACCCGCGCAAGATCGCGGCCCTGGAAAAGCTCGGCATCAAGGTCGCCGACCGCGTGCCGCTGCTGGTCAACCGCAACGCCTTCAATACCGGCTATCTCGACACCAAGCAGGCCAAGCTGGGCCACATGATGACCCCGGCGGCAGAGCCGGCACTGGACGGCGAACTCTAAGAGCACCTAACACAAGCGCCATGGCGGCGTTGCATCGTCTCGCCGACCATTCGTACTGTCTTCGACGACGCGCCTTGCCCTGAAGGTTGTGTCAGGCGCTCGAAGTCCGGACCGCATAGCCCGGCGCGGGGTTCGGCGCAAACGTGGCAAGATGATCACGGGTCATCTTGCTGACGAAGGATGGTATGCGTCCTGCCCCGCTCTCCGCTGTCCTGGCGCTGTGTGCCGCCGCCTGCGCGGCCATGGCGTTCGCGATTGTGCCGGCAGTGCCGGCAGCGCCCGCCACACCCGCCGTGCCTGCCGTGCCTGCCGTGCCTGCCGTGCCTGCCGCCCAGCGCCTGCCGGGCGCCCGGCCCGCCGTCCAGCCGGCCGCACCGCCACTCGCCACGCCACCCGCCACCACGCCGCCTGCGCCCGGCCCCGGCGAAACCGACGACAGCGCCACCCTGCCGACACCTTCCAGCGCCGCCCAGCAGCTGTACGCCGCCGCCCGCGCCGACCTGCTGCAGATCCGCATGCTGCTGCGCAACGGCCGCAGCCAGTCCACCGTCGGCTCCGGCTTCCTGATCGGCACCGGCAACCTGGTACTGACCAATTACCACGTGGTCTCGCAGATGGCACTCGATCCCGACGTCTACCTCGGCGAATACGTCGACACCGACGGCAAGGGCGGGCCGATCGAGCTGATGGCGGTCGACGTCCTGCACGACCTGGCGGTGGTGCGGGTCGACCGTGCCGGCAGTGGCTTCTTCAAGGTGCCCGAGCATCCGCTGCGACTGACCCAGGGACAGTACCTGTACGCGCTCGGCAATCCGCTCGACCTCGGTTTCGCCATCTCGGAAGGCGCGTACAACGGCGCCATCACGCGCAGCTTCTATGAACAGCTGATCTTCACCGGCCCGATCAATGCCGGCATGAGCGGCGGCCCCAGCGTGACCGCGAGCGGCACGGTGGCCGGCATCAACGTGTCCAAGCGCCGCGACGGCGAATCGGTCAGCTTCCTGGTGCCGGTGAAGTATGCCCAGGATCTGTTGGCCCGGGTTGCCCGGCAGGCGCATCCGCCGAGGAACTTCAACCCGCTGATCGCCCAGCAGCTGCTGGCGCACCAGCGCGCGATGATCGACCGCCTGCTGGCCGAGCCGCTGTCGCTCAAGGCCATGGGCCCGTACCGGGTGCCGGTGCGCGAATCGCAGCAGCTGCGCTGCTGGGGGCGCTCCAATTTTCGCGCCGAGGCCGAGTTCACGGTGGACGCGGTCAGCTGCGCGATGGAAGCCGCGATCTACGTTTCCGATACCCAGCAGACCGGCCACGTGTCGATGACGCACCAGTACCTGCGCTCGGCCAGCCTGCGGCCGCTGCAGTTCTCGGTGCTGGCCAGCAGCCGGTTCCGGGTCGACCGCATCGGCTACACGACCAGCAACGCCCGCGATACGCGCCTGACCCGGCCCGCCTGCAGCGAGCAGTTCGTGCATACCGCCACCCTGCCGCTGCGCGCCGTCCTGTGCGTGCGCGCCTACCGCAAGTTCGCCGGCCTGTACAACTTCACCCTGCTCACCGCCAGCACCGACGACGGCCAGGCCAGCCTGCAGAGCCGGCTCGACCTGGCCGGGGTGTCC
>JAKOOD010000240.1 GCA_022701635.1 Burkholderiaceae bacterium
TGGCGCCCGGCAGCAATCGATCAGACCATCGGCGGATCGGTCTCGCGCGCAAAGGCGCGGTGGCCGGCCAGTGCCTCGATGAAGGATGCCAGCGGCGCATCCAGCAGCAGGCCCGGGTCGTCCGAACCGTCCGGCAGGGCCGTCGGCACCATGGCCTTGGCCAGCAGGCCGGCACCCGCGCCCAGCACCAGGATCGGCTTGCAGTGGCGGTACTGCTCGCGCACGAAGTCGATCGCCTGGGCATTGCGGCCCAGCGCCGCCACGACCTGGTCGCCGTCCGGCACGATCATGGCGTCGTAGATCACCGACGGGCCGGCTTCCAGCGAGACTTCGACGCCGAGCGGATCGCCGGCCGAGGTCTTGACCTTGCCCAGCATGTTGCCGACCAGGCGCGGCACGGCGCCGGCAGCCAGCAGCTCGTCGTACATGGCGCGGACCGCATTGCCGTCCACGCCCGGCGCCACCAGGATCGCCACGCGGCGGGTGCGCACGCCGGTCTGACCCGGGCGGGCCATCAGCGACAGCGACGGCGACGGCGCATACTCGGGCACCGGCGCATTGCTGACGCGCGGCAGCGGCGCCGGCACGTCCATGCCGAGGCCTTCGGCGACCTTGGCCACCAGGCCGTCATCGACGTTGCCCAGCAGCGCCAGGATGCGCTCGCGCACCATCGGGGTCTGCACGCGGCTCAGCTCGAAACGGAAGGCGTTGGCGATGTGCTCTTGCTCGACCGGGGTCTGGCTTTGGAAGAACAGGCGTGCCTGGCCATAGTGCTCGGCGAACAACTCGGGATTGCCGCGCACTTTATCGACGTTGGCGATCGGCTCCGGGAAGCTGGTGAAACCGGCGCTGCCGGCCTGGTACGGCACGCCGCCGCCCAGCGAGTTCGGCTCGTAGTTCACGCGGCCGCGGGCGATGGCCTGGCGATGGAAACCGTCGCGCTGGTTGTTCTGGATCTGCACGATCGGCGTATTGATCGGGATCTCGTGGAAGTTCGGGCCGCCCAGGCGGGTCAGCTGGGTATCCTGGTACGAGAAGTTACGGCCCTGCAGCAGCGGATCGTTGGAAAAATCGATGCCCGGCACGACGTGCGAGGTGCAGAACGCGACCTGCTCGGTCTCGGCAAAGAAGTTGTCCGGGTTACGGTTCAGCACCATGCGGCCGACCGGGGTCACCGGCACCAGTTCTTCCGGCACCAGCTTGGTGGCATCCAGGATGTCGAACGGGAAGGACGCCGCCTGTTCTTCGGTAAAGATCTGCAGGCCCAGTTCCCATTCCGGGAAGTTGCCCGACTCGATCGCTTCCCACAGGTCGCGGCGGTGGAAGTCAGGGTCGGCGCCCGAGATACGCACCGCTTCATCCCACACCAGCGAGTGGGTGCCCTGCAGCGGCGTCCAGTGGAACTTGACGAAGCGCGCCTCGCCCTGTGCATTGATCAGGCGGAAGGTGTGCACGCCGAAGCCCTGCATCGTGCGATAGCTGCGCGGGATGGCGCGGTCCGACATGGTCCACATCAGCATGTGGGCGATTTCCGGCGACAGGCCGGCAAAATCCCAGAAGGTGTCGTGCGCGGTGGCTGCCTGCGGCATGGCGTGGTGCGGTTCCGGCTTGGCGGCGTGCACCAGGTCCGGGAACTTGATCGCATCCTGGATGAAGAACACCGGGATGTTATTGCCGACCAGGTCCCAGTTGCCTTGCTCGGTATAGAACTTGACGGCGAAGCCGCGCACGTCGCGCGCGGTGTCGGTCGAACCGCGCTCGCCGGCCACGGTCGAGAAGCGCACGAACACCGGCGTGCGCTTGCCCTTGGCGGCGAACGGCACGGCGCGCGTCAGGGCGCCGAAGTCGTCGTAGGCTTCGAAGAAGCCGTGCGCGGCCGAACCGCGCGCGTGCACCACGCGCTCCGGAATGCGCTCATGGTCGAAATGGCTGATCTTTTCGCGCAGGATGAAGTCTTCCAGCGCGGTCGGGCCGCGCAGGCCGATCTTCAGCGAGTGCTGGTTGTCGGCAATCGGCACACCCTGGTTGGTGGTCAGATGACGGTCGGCCGGGTCCACGCGCACGCGGTCGAGCGGGGCGACGGTGGCGTTCTCGCCCTTCGGTGGGTTGCCGCTGCCGACTTTGTCCGAGCTGGCGATCTCGCTGCTGGTGCTGCCGGTGGCGGCGTGGGTGGCCGGCTGGTGATGTTCACCCTCGAGCGGGATAGCGGATGCCTGGCCGTATTCGGACGGCTTGTTCGGGTTGACCGGCATCGCCGCTGCCAGCTGCTTTTCGGCGCTGGTTTTCTCGAGCAGGCGGTCGCCGACCGGGTTGCTGCTACCGAGGCTGGAGGGTGGCGTCGGATCCGACGGGCCGGCCATGGTGCTCAGTACCGAGCCTGCACCGTCGGTGGAAGCAACTGGTTTCTTCTTGGATGGCATTTCTATCCTCGCTAATTGATTAATTTGATTGCTCTGGTAGTAACCAACACCATAGCTCAGCCAGCCAGAATGAAATGTGAAGTGCTTAACATATATTTAATATATCATTGCAATGAATACTATCAGCTTCATAGATTTTAAAAATGAGCAGGCAATAAAAAAGCGCTGCTCTTGCGAACAGCGCTCCCAATTACGGAGAAATCCCCCGGTCAGCGGTGGCGCCGGTTCGGCAGCGGTGCGATCGTCTTGTCGAACCAATCGTCGATCATTCGCTTTTCGTAGCGCAGCGGTTCGTTGTCCGACATGAGGAGCGAGCCTTGCTGGTAATTCATGTCCGCCAGCCTGGCTTCGCCGCTCTTGATCACCTGGCCGTTCTGCTCGACCGCATAGCGCAATTCCATGCGCGGCCAGTCGGCGCTGCCGGTCAGCACGCGCAGGTCGCGGCCCGCGCGCGCATTCGGGATCAGGCGCCCGGCCGGATCGAAGTCGGTGACTTCGATGCGCAGGTCCTGGCCTTGCGGCAGCGCCTTGCCCAGCTGCTGGAAATGGTCGGTGATCTGGCCCAGCATCTCGTCGCGCTCCCAGGTCGCGAACGGCAGGTCGTAGAATTTTTCGGGGTGGTCATAGACCACGCTCACCGCGGCCGAAGCGGCTCCGGTGCTCAGCGCCAGCAGGCCCGCCAGCGCCCATCGTGTCGACGGTTTCATGTTTTTCCTCGTTTGTTCACAGGTCTCAGATGGGAATATACGCCGCTTTTTACAGCGTCGTCCGTCTGCCGAACGTCTTGAGTTTGTATCGAAATGTTAGTCCCCGCACAGGCCGTCGCTGGGGGCCGGCGCACAATCGCACCCGACAGGAAACGCCCAGGAGTGCGCCGTGCCCGAAGGCCCATCGCTGTATATATTGAAGGAGCAGACCACCCAGTTCGTGGGCAAGGAGATCGTGCGTGCCGAGGGCAATACCTGGGCCATCGACACGACGCGCATGGTGGGCCAGCCGATCGTGTCGCTGCGTACCTGGGGCAAGCATTTCCTGATCGAGATGCCGGCCATGGTGGTGCGCATCCACTTCCTGTTGTTCGGCACCTACCGCATCAATGAAGGACGCGACAAGCCGCCGCGGCTATCGCTCGGCTTCGCCGACGGCAGCGTGCTGAATTTCTATGCCTGCTCGGTGAAGGAAATCGACCAGGATATCGACGCCATGTACGACTGGGCCGCCGACGTCATGTCCGATGCCTGGGATCCGGCCAAGGCGCGCAAGAAGCTGCGCGCCTGCCCCGCCATGCTGGCCTGCGACGCCCTGCTCGACCAGGACATCTTCTCGGGCGTCGGCAACATCATCAAGAACGAGGTGCTGTTCCGCATCCGGGTCGATCCGCGCTCGACGGTCGGTGCGCTGCCGCCGGCCAAGCTGCGCGCGCTGGTGCAGGAAGCGCGCCAGTACAGTTTCGATTTCCTCGGCTGGAAAAAGGCATTCACCCTCAAGCAGCACTGGCTGGCGCACGCGCAGAAAATCTGCCCGCGCTGCCATATCCCCTTCCACAAGGCCAAGCTCGGCAAGAGCGACCGGCGCAGCTTCTGGTGCGAGCGCTGCCAGAAACGTTACGGCTGATTGGCACACCGGGGTCAGCCCCCGATTTTTGGCAATGACCAAGTGGCTATTTCCGAAACAAGGGCTCTGACCCTGGTGTGTTGCGCTGACCACGCTGTGTTGTGCGGGTGCGGACATTTGTAGACTGTGTTCAGTATTTCTCGTTGTTAATAAGAAGTTCTGGTACTACAATCGGCTCCAACCATCTTGCTTTAGCGCAAGCTTTTGATCTGACACATTCACGATACGGGATCGTTTTATGTCATTCCTGTCTTCAGCCGCGCCGAAACTCGCTCCCTGGAAAGTTTTGCTCGTCGACGACGAACCGGACATCCATGACATCACCAAGTTGACGCTCACGCGTTTCCGCCTGGACGGCCGCGCCCTCACTTTCCTGCATGCCTACAGCGGCGCCGAAGCCAAGGAAGTGCTGGCGCGCGAGAAGGACATCGCCCTGGTGTTCCTGGACGTGGTGATGGAGCGCGAGGACAGCGGCCTGGAAGTCGCGCGCTGGCTGCGCCAGGACCTCGGCAACCAGTTCACGCGCATCGTGCTGCGCACCGGCCAGCCCGGCCAGGCACCGGAAGAGCGCGTGATCGTCGACTACGACATCAACGACTACAAGGAAAAGACGGAACTCGACCGCACCAAGCTGTTCACCACGACCTTCGCGGCGCTGCGCGCCTACCGCGACATCATGAAGGTCGAGGATGCGCGCCGCACGCAGCAGAATTACCGCGAAGGCCTGGAGCGCGTGATCGTCGCGTCCGGTCACCTGTTCCGCCAGCGCAGCCTGAAGGATTTTGCCAGCGGCCTGCTGCAGCAGGTGGTGGCGCTGCTGCAGCTCGAGCAGAGCATGCTGCTGCGCGTCGCCGGCGCCAGCGTGATCACCGGCGAGAGCCGCTACGAGGTGCTGGCCCGGATCGGCGACGTCGGCGAGGAAGACATCGGTCCCGAGCTGATCGCGCGGCTCGACGAGGCGCGCCACAACCGCATCTCCAAGCTGCATGGCGACACCTACGTCGGCTATTTTCCCAACCACAGCGGCAAGGCCTCGCTGCTGGTGCTGAAAGGGGTGGACGAGCTGTCCGAGATCGACGTCCAGCTGCTCGACGTGTTCTGCACCGGCGTGGCGATCGCCTTCGACAACATCCTGCTGAACCAGGAAATCACCGATACGCAGGCCGAGCTGATCCTGCGCCTGGGCGACGTGGTCGAATCGCGCTCGCACGAAGCCGGCAACCACGTGCGTCGCATGGCCCAGATCTGCCACATGCTGGCCCTGGAATCGGGGATGACGGAAGAAGAGACCGCGGTGCTGATGCACGCGGCGCCGATGCACGACATCGGCAAGATCGCGACCCCGGATGCGGTGCTGCTGAAACCCGGCCACCTCACGCCCGAGGAATGGGAAATCATGAAGCAGCACCCGACCGTCGGCCTGCAGATCCTGGACGGCTCGCAGCGTCCGATCCTGAAGGCGGCCGCGGTGATCGCCCACCAGCACCATGAAAAATGGGACGGCAGCGGCTATCCGCAAGGCCTGAAGGCCGAGCAGATCCACCCGTATGCGCGCATCGTGGCGGTGGCCGACGTGTTCGACGCCCTCACCCACGCACGCTGCTACAAGGAAGCGTGGCCGATCGACCAGGTGCGCGACTATCTGCGCGACGTCGCCGGCAAGCACCTCGATCCGGCCTACGTCGACATCCTGATCAGGAACATCGACAAGGCCGACGAGGTCAACCAGCGCTGGCCGGACTGACAACCAGACAATCCGGCCATTTGTCGGGTAGTATTCGGCATCCTGCACCGCCCTGTCGAGGCGGCCGACTTTCACGATGCGTATTCGAACCCGACTGCTGATCATCATCCTGGCCATCCTGGTGCCCGCCTTCGCGGCGGCGGCGCTGGCGGTCGGCTATGTCTATGTCGAGGAACGGCGGGCCCAGGAAAACAGCGTGACCGAGGCGGTGCGCGCCTTCGCCCTGCTGGTCCAGAACGACCTGGGCACCCGGGAAGGCATCCTGCATGCGCTGGCCGCCTCGCCGGCACTGGCCCAGGGCGATCTCGGCGAGTTCTCCCAGCATGCCAGGCTGCTGGCGCCGACGCGCGACAGCGCCATCATCCTGCTCGAACCGACGGGCCGCCAGCTGATGAACACGCGCGCGGCGCCGGACCAGGCGCTGCCGGAGCGGCGCCGCTCGAACATCCAGGCGCTGATCGCCAAATACGGGCCCGACCGCACACTGGTGTCCGACCTGTTTCCGGCGCCGTTCAGCGGACAACACGACTTCGTGGTCCAGGTCCCGGTGCGCATCCAGGGCCAGCTGCGTTATTTCCTGAGCATGAGCGAGGACGCCGCGCAGCTGCAAAACCTGCTCGAACTCCAGCGCTTCCCGGCCGGCTGGCAGGCGGTGATCGTCGACCGCGGCAACCGCATCATCGCGCGCACGCGCGAACCCGAGTACTTCCGCGGCCGCACCGTCAGCGCCGAGGCGCAGCACCAGTTCGCATCCCGGCGCGAGGGCATCTTCAACGGCACCAACCTGGCCGGCACGCCGGTGCAGGGCTTCTTCGGCACCGTGCCGGACGTCGACTGGAAGGTGATGGTCACCATTCCCCAGGACGAACTGCGGCGCGTGCCGCTGCACGCCGCCGCCTTTCTGGCCGCGATGATGGCGCTGCTGCTGGCGCTGGCGCTGGCGGGCGCGCGCTGGGTCGGCCGCCGCGCGATCGCCCCGATCGAGCAGCTGGGCCGCAGCGCCGACGACCTGGGCAAGGGCGTCGAAGTGGCGTATGCGCCGCAGGAAGTGGCAGAGCTGGATGCGGTGGCGCGGCGCATGGCCGACGCCAGCGTCGAGATCCGCCGCGCGCGCCACGAGATGGAGGGGCGCGTGGCCGACGCGGTGGCCGCCAGCGAACAGGCGCAGCAGGCGCTGATGCGCAGCCAGAAGCTGGAAGCGCTGGGCCGGCTCACCGGCGGCATCGCCCACGAATTCAACAACCTGCTGCAGACGCTGACCACCGCCCTGCAGCTGGCCGCGCTGACCTCGAACCAGCCCAGGGTGCAGTCGCTGATCGATACCTGCAAGCGCACCGTCGGCCGTGCCAACGCGCTGACCACGCGCCTCGGTTCCTTCGGCCGCCTGCAGGATGCGCGCCTGCTGACCGTCGATCCGGCCGAGCAGGTGCGCAGTTCGCTGCAGCTGATCCGCGGCGTGCTGCGCCACGGCATCACGCTCGACATCGATTGCGAGGACGACGCCTGGCCGGTGACCATCGATCCGCTGCAGTTCGACCTGGCCCTGCTGAACCTCGCCATCAACGCGCGCGACGCCATGGCCGACGGCGGCCGCCTGCAGATCCGCGTGCGCAACACGTGCCTGGAACCGACCATGGAACGCGTGGGCGGCGACTACGTGGTGGTGACGGTCGCCGACAGCGGCAGCGGCATGCCGCCCGAGGTGCTGGCGCGCGCGCTCGATCCCTTCTTCACCACCAAGGCGCCGGGCGAAGGCACCGGCCTCGGCCTGCCACAGGCGTATGCCTTCGCCAACCAGTCGCAGGGCTTCCTGGCGCTGGCCAGCAGCGTGGGCGTCGGCACCACGATCGATCTCTACCTGCCGCGCTCCGCGCAGCCGCTGTCCCACGCCCCGGCCGGCGCCACCGACACCGGCATGCATGGCGGCAGCGGCATGCCGCAGGCGAGCGGCCGCGTGCTGTTCGTCGAAGACGATCCGCTGGTGCGCGAAGCGGTGGTCAGCGGCCTCGAGGACGCCGGCTTCGACGTGGTGGTCGCGGCCAGCGGCGACCAGGCGCTGGCGATGATCGAGAAAGGGCTCGACACCGAGGTGGTGTTCTCCGATATCGTGATGCCCGGCCAGGTCAGCGGCATCGACCTCGCCGCCCTGCTGCGCGAACGCCGTCCCGGCCTGCCGGTGGTGCTGGCCACCGGCTACACCGACCAGCGCGCCGTGGTGCCGGGCGTGCAGGTACTGGCCAAGCCCTACGAGATCGGTCAGCTGGTGGAATTGCTGGCCGGGCTGACGCGCCCGCGCTAGATTACCGGGTCGACGCGGTGGAACTTTTGCTTGTGATTGCAACCCTGCCGCCCACATGGAGATGACGATGGAAGCGCTGCCACTACGTTTTTCGGCCGGTACCGACCTGCGGGCGGCGCTCGCCGCGATTCCGCACCTGCATGGGGTCGACGCGGCCTTCGTGGTGCAGGGCATCGGCAGCCTGAGCGTGGCGTGCATCCGCTATGCCGGCAAGCCGGATGCTGCCGAACTGCACGGCGACCTGGAGATCCTGACGCTGGGCGGGTCGCTGGGACCGGACGGGCCGCACCTGCATATCTCGGTGTCGGATGGAGAAGGCCGCGTGACCGGCGGCCACATGGGGGCGGGATGCGTGGTGCGGACCACGGCCGAGGTGCTGGTGGCGCTGCTGCCGGAGCACCGTTTCAGCCGCGAGCACGATCCCGCGACGGGCTACAAGGAGTTATGCGTCACGCAGCGGCCGCCAGCGGCCTCTTCTTGAGGTTCTGCGGGAAGCGCAGGTAATAGCGCAAGCCCTGCCCCGGGCTGCTCTCGACCCGCAGCGTGCCTTTCAGGGCGCCGGTCACCAGGTTGTACAGGATGTGCCCGCCGAGGCCGCTGCCGCCGCTGCCGCGCTTGGTGGTGAAGAAAGGGTCGAACAATTTGGCCAGCGTCGCGGCATCCATGCCGGCGCCGTCGTCGCCGTATTCGAAGTCCACCATGCCCTCGGCGTCGAGCGCCGCCCGCAGATGAATGCGGCCGGCCTGGCCGTGCTCGAAGCCGTGCAGCAGCGAATTGACCACCATGTTGGTGACGATTTGCGACACCGCGCCGGGGAAGCTCTCCAGCACCAGGTCCGGCGCGCACGCCACCTCGACCGCGACCTTGCGCCCTTTCAGTTTCGGCTGCAGCGACAGCAGCACTTCGCCCAGGTAGGTGCCCAGCGCGAAGCTGCGGATGTCGTCCGAGGACTGGTCCACCGCCACCTGCTTGAAGCTGCGCACCAGGCTGGCCGCGCGCTGGGTATTGGTGGTCATGATGCGCAGCGACTGGTCGACCACGTCGAAGAAGGCGCCGAGACTGTCCTCGGTCATCTCGCCTGCCGCCAGTTCCTCGCGCGTCAGCTTCAGTTCCTGCACCAGGTGGCTGGTGGCGGTGACGCAGATGCCGAGCGGGGTGTTGATCTCGTGCGCCACGCCCGCCACCATCTGGCCGAGCGACGCCAGCTTTTCCTGGCGCACCAGTTCCGACTGCGCGTCCTTCAGCTGGTTCAGGGCCTGGGCCAGCGCCGCGTTCTGCTGCTCCAGGCTGTCCTTGGCCTTGCGCACGGCGCGGTCGGCCTGCATGCGCGCGAGCGCCACCGCCACGTGGCTGGCGATGAAGGCCAGCAGGTCGAGCTCGCTCTTGGTGTACACCACGGTCGGGTCGTAGCTCTGCACCACCAGCACGCCGTAGGCCTGGTCGTGCGCCAGCATCGGGGCGCCGATCCAGCTGGCGACATCGATGTTCCCGAGCGGTTCGCGCACCTTGCCGGCGGCGCGCAGGCGCGCCATGCTGCCGGCGTCGTGCAGTTGCGCCTGGCGCGTCTGCAGCACGTGCGACACCATGCCGGCGCCGATCGGGAAGCGCTGGTTGGGCGTGTAGGTGTCGCGCTCGTCGGCGTAGTACGGCACGCTGATCTCGCCGCCGGACGGATGCGCCAGCGCGATCAGGAAGTTCTTCGCCACCATCAGCTCGCCGACGATGCGGTGCAGGTTGGCTGCCAGCGCCTCGGGCTCGATGGCGGAAGCCGACAGGTCGGCGATCTGGTACAGCGCATGCTGGACCTGCTCGGCGCGGCGGCGCTCGGCCACTTCGCGCGCCAGCGCGCGCGTGCGCTCCTGCACCGCGCGTTCCAGCCGGTCCATGCTTTGCAGGCCGTGCAAGGCATTCGAGACGTGGTTGGCGATCAGCGCGAACAGCGCTTCGTCTTCCGCGCCGTACGTGTGCTGGGGTAGATGGCTCTGGATCACGATCGCGCCCAGCACCTCGTGCTGCTGGTCGAACAGCGGACAGCCCATCCAGTGCTCGGCGATGCTGCCGTTGCCCCAGTTGCTGCCGCTGTTGTACGCATCGATGCGTGCGCGCATCTGGTCGGCCGTGATCGACATCGCCTTCTTGTTGAGCATGACCCAGGCCGTGGGCGACTGCTCGGGCGAGGCCAGCGCCACCCGTTCGTCCGGACTCGGGCCCTGGTCGACGGTATCGACGAAGTAGACGAAGCGGACGGTGTTGTCTTCGCGCTCGGCGAGGGCGACGTAAAAATTATCCGCATACATGATGCGGCCCAGCGCGCGGTGGACGGCGCCGATGAATTCGGTGATGTCGGTGCAGCTTGCGGACAGCTGCCCGATGTCGAGCAACATGGACTGCACCGCCTCCAGGCGGTCAAGACGGCTTTCCATCGATCTCCCCATTCAGCATATAAATGCACTATGGAAATATTATCAGGTCAGCGCGCCCTATAGATCATTGTGTTGCGGAAATATCGCAGCCCGGCGACACGCTCAGCGCGGCGCCCGGAAATCGTTCTCGACCCAGGTCATGGCCGAGGACGGCGACAGCTTGAAGGTCGGCTGCACGCGCGCCTGCGCCACCTGCTCGCCCATCTGGTCGATGGCGGTCAGCACGGCATACGGGTTGTCTTCGTCGGGCACGATGTCGAGCGTGATCTTCAGCTCGCCCTGCTCGGTCGATACGACAGTGCTCTTGTGCAATTGTGCATGCAATTGCTGCTCGTGGCGCCGGATCACCTCGGAGGCGGTCTTGACCAGCGTGTGGAAAGCGTTGACGTCGAGCGGCTTCGGGTTCTTCTTGTCGCGGCCCATGGTCCAGGGGCCGACCAAAGCCGGTTCGGATTCGCCATCCTTGTACATGGCCACGGCCCAGCCGTCGTCGTCGTCGTTCTTGATGACGCGCGCGGTCCAGCCGTTGCCCTGCCACAGGCGCGCTTCCTGCACCGGAGCGTCATCGTCGCGGTCGGATACTTCGTCGTTCATGTTCGGTCTCAATAGGGTAGGACAATTCCTAAAGAACAGATCATAGGAAATTCCGGCCCATGAAACAAGCTTTGACCGCATTAAAACGCACCGGATCGACGTATCCGGTGCGCGCCGGCACCGGACGCCGGGTTGACAGGCCGCGGTTACATGCGCAGCATGGGAATACCGGGCGGCAGGATGGGTGGGCCGGGCGGCGTTTCGAGCGGATCGATCGGTGGCGGTATCGGAATGATCCGGTTGAACGGATTGATGATGATCGGGGGAATGGCAGGTGGCGCCGAGGGCGGATTTTTGTGTCCGGCCGCATCGGCCCATGCCATCCCGCGGACAAGGCGTTGAACGATGTGCATAAGATCCTCCTGCGACAGAGCAGGCTGTCAGTATAGACGCCGAGCCCCGCATTGCAAGGCTTGATTTGGCGCAAGG
>JAKOOD010000259.1 GCA_022701635.1 Burkholderiaceae bacterium
CGCCGTCGCCGGGCTCGCCCGGCAGGCGCTTGAAGATCATGGTGGTGGACGACAATGTCGACGCCGCCGAGGTGCTGGCGGCGCTGTGCCGCCTCCTCGGCCACGAGGTCGTCGTCGAGGCCTCGTCGGCACGGGCGCTGGTGCGGGCCCGGACCGAGCGGCCGGATGTCTGCCTGATCGACATCGGCTTGCCGGACATGAACGGCAACGAGCTGGCGCGGCGACTGCGCAGCCAGCCCGACACGGCGCGCACCACCCTGGCCGCGGTGACCGGCTATGGCCAGGACCAGGACCGGGCCGCCGCCAGGGAAGCCGGCTTCGACGCGTACTTCGTCAAGCCGGTCGAGGTCGACCGGATCGCCGCATTCCTGGCACGCAGCTGACTAGTACTTGTAGTTCAGCCCGACCACGTAGGACCGCCCCGAGTGCACGTACAGCAGGGTGTCGTTGCGCTGGGTGTCGCGTCCGTAGCGCAGCGGCGTGTCGGTCAGGTTCTGGCCTTCCAGCGACAGGCGCAGCGCCGGCGTCAGGTTGTACGACAGGCTCATGTCGATGTTGGTGGACCCGTCGACGATCGTGTAGTCGTGGCCGCTCACGTCGCCCAGCACCGCCAGGATGTACTTGGAGCGGTGTGCCGACGACACGCGCGCGCTGAACTTCGCATCCTCGTAATACAGCGTGAGGTTGTGGGTGCGCGGCGACAGGCCGGTGAAGTCCGCCACCTGGGTCAGCTGCTCGTTGGCCGGCGTGGCCGGGTTGTCGACGCGGGTGATGTAGGTGATCTTCGACTTGACCCGGGTCGCATTCGCCAGCAGGCCGAAGTTGCTCCACAAGCCGGGCAGGAAGCTGAACGGGGCCTGCAGGTTGAATTCGTAGCCTTTGAGCGGGCCGCCGGCCGTGTTGACCTTGCGGCTGACGTTGACCTCGGTCGTCGGCAGGGTCTGGCAGATCGGCGCACCGGTCAGCGAGCAGCCGTTCAGGATCAGGAGTTCGTTCGGCAGGCCGAGCGTGTTGTAGGGCACGCGTTCGTTGACGGTCTGGATGAAGCTCTTGATGTCCTTGCGGAAGTGGCCGAGCGAGACCATCGCGTTCTTGGCGTAATACCATTCGGCCTGCAGGTCGTAGGTATTGGCGCGGATCGGATCCAGGTTGGGGTTGCCGATCGAGACCGATTGGGAAATCGGCGACACGGTCGCGTTCGGGGCCAGGTCGGTGTACTCGGGGCGCGACAGCGTCTTGCCGGCCGAGAAGCGCAGGAACACGTCCTTCGGCAGCTGGGCGGTCAGGTTCAGCGCCGGCAGCCAGTCGCGGTATTTCTTGGTGCCGCTGTTCGGCTGCAACTGGCCCTGCACATTGATCAGGGCCATCGAGGTGGCCTTGGTCTCGGCGCCGCGCACGCCGGCGTTGCCGCGCCAGGCGATGTTCCACAAATCGTAGTTGAAGTCGACCATGCCGTACAGCGCGTCGATCTTTTCCTGGACCCCGCGGTTGGTCTGGGCCAGCACGTTGTACTCGGAACCCGGCACCGCCGCGCAGTGGCATTCGATGTTGTAGACGCCGAGGAACTTGTTGAGGTCGACCGCGGCCCAGGACGACGGCACGCCGCTGCCGCCCAGGCCCGCACCGAAGCCGCTGATCTGGCGCGAGATGTCGGCCATGCTCACGCCGGCCGGCAGCGGCAGGCCGTTGGCGCTGTTGCCGATCTCGTAGTTGGTCCAGCTGTTCTTGCGCTTCGAGATGCCGAAGTGGGTGCGGATGTTGTCGTTCAGTTCCCAGTGCAGGTTGGCGGCGTGGGTCTGCAGTTTATTGGTCGTGTCCAGGTAGCGGCCGACGAACATGCCGCGCACGTTGCCGGCGGCGTCCTGGTTGTTGAACTGGAAGTTGTTCGGGTTGCTGACGTCGATGCCGAAGTTCAGCGTCGGCACGTTGCGGTTGTCGCGGAAGTCCCACGAGAAGCCGTTCACGTTCGGGGCGTCGAACTGCACGGTGGCGCGCATCGGCTCATTCAGGTTCGAGTTCGAGTTGCCGGTCATGAAGTCGAGCTTGAGCGTGTCGCTGAACTTGTGGCTACCGGACAGCACGTGCTGGCGGAACTTGGTCGTGTACACGTCCAGCAGGCCTTCCGAACGCACGTCGACGCCGTTGAACTTGCCGTAGTCCCAGCTGCCGTTGTCGTTGAAGTGGGCGTCCAGGATCGAGGTCTGCGGCTTGCCGTTCGATCCCAGGTTGCGCCCGAACGAGACCGCCGAGATGTAGTTGTCGTAGCGCTTGTTGGCGAACTTGCCATACATGAGGTCGAGATTCAGTTCGCTGTCCGCATTGCGCCATTGGTAGCTGTTGGTGATGCCGGTGCGCTCGTAATCGGTCTGCGAGCGGCGGTAGCGCGGGATGCGCGGGTGGAAGGCGCCCGAACCGGCGGCCGGGCTGGCGACGGTGCCGCCGAAGTTGTCGGTGCGGCCCATCACCGCGTTGTAGGCTGTCGCATCCAGCGCGCGCGGCATGCCGCTGCCGCACATGCTTGGGGTGATGCCCTTGACCGGATCGCTGGCCGGGTTCTGGCGCGCCGCACCCACCGGCGAGCAGAAGCCGCCGTCGTTGCTGGCGCTGAGGATCTCGACCGCTTCATAACCTTCCTCGGTGGCGCGCCGTTTGGAGAACGCGCCCGACAGCAGCACACCGACCTTGCCGTAGGCGGTGTCCCAGCGATCGGAGAACAGCGCCGTGACGCGCGGCTGGGTCTTGCCGGTCAGGGCGTTGTGCATCTCCTGGCCGCCGATGCTGAAGGTGCGGCCCTTGAAGTCGAACGGGCGCGCGGTGCGCAGGTCGACCGTCGCGCCGAGCGAGCCTTCCTCGACCGCCGCTTCCGACGTCTTGCGCACTTCCAGGCTGTTGAACAGTTCCGACGCGAACACCGAAAAGTCGAAGCCGCGGCCGCGGTTGGTGCTGCCGTTGATGTCGGACGCCCCGGTCGCCGCCACGCCCTCGATGCCGTTGATGCGCACGCGCGTAAAACCGGCGTTCAGGCCGCGCACCGTGATCTGCTTGCCCTCGCCGCCGTCGCCGCGCGCCAGCGCCACACCGGGCACGCGCTGCAGCGACTCGGCCAGGTTGGCATCGGGGAACTTGGCGATGTCCTCGGCCTTGATCACGTCGACGATGCCGTCGGAATTCTTCTTGGTGTTCAGGGCGCTGTTCAGGCTGGCGCGGAAACCGGTCACGTTGACCACGTTCTCGGGCTGGCCGCCGGCCTGGGCCAGGCGCTGCGGCTGCGCCTGGGGTGGCGCGGCTTCGTTCGGCGGCCCGGCGTTCACCTGCCTGGCCTGGTCGGCCTGGCTCGCTTCGTTGCCTGGTGGCGCCTGGTCGGCCTGGGCGGCGCTCTGCTGGGCGTGGGCACTGGCCTGCAGGCCGGCCAGCATGGCGAGCACGCCGAGGCTGACCATGGTGCGCCGCTGGCGTGGACGTGCCGAGAGGGCGGTGTTGTTCATTGTTCGATGTCTCCGTTTTTATAGTGTGGGTCGGTACGAACGGGGCGCCGCTGGGACGCGCTTGCTGGGCAAGGTCGGTCGGTCTGCTTGGACCGTATTGACGCTGTCGATGGTAGCGCCATCGCAGGGCGCGGGATGGTAACGCTACCTTGTAGACCGGTAATAATCATGTTGTTGAGCGCTTGCATGGCATTTCACCAACACATCGCTCATCGCGGTGACAATACGTGCACAACACCAACAGGAGACCAACCGGTGACCTATCCCATGCCGACCCGTTCACGCGCATATACTGCTTCCCTGGCGCCCGCTATTGCCCTAGCCCTGGCGATTGCCGCCGCAGGCACGCAGGCGCAGGAGCTGGGCATTCCGCAGGCGTCCGATGCGGCCGCGGTCAAGGCCGCGCCGGCTGCGGCAAGCACTGCAGCCGCCGCCGCCGTGCCGACCGCCGTGCGCGGCACACCGCGGCAGGTCAGCTGGGACCAGTACTCGCTGAAGGTCGACGGCAAGCGCATCGTGGTCTGGTCGGGCGAGATCCATCCGTTCCGCCTGCCCAATCCCTCGCTGTGGCGCGATGTGATCCAGAAGATGAAGGCGCTCGGCTTCAACGGCGTTTCGTTCTATTTCGACTGGGCCTACCATTCGCCCAAGCCCGGTGTCTACGATTTCAGCGGCGTGCGCGACATGGACCGCCTGCTGCGCATCGCCGAGGAAGAGGGCATGTACGTAATCGCGCGGCCCGGCCCGTACGTGAATGCCGAGCTGTCCGGGGGCGGCTTCCCCGGCTGGATGTTCCGCAACAAGGCCGAGGCGCGTACCGACGACCCGGTCTACCTGGCCGCGGCCGACGAGTGGCTGGGGCAGATCAACGCCATCATCGCGCGCCACCAGGTCACCAACGGCGGCGGCAGCGTGATCGCCTACCAGCTCGAAAACGAGCTGGGCAAGGTCGAGCCCAAGCACGCCCGCGCGATGGCGCACCTGGCCGCCAAGGCGCGCGCGGACGGCATCAGCGTGCCGCTGTTCCACAACGCGGCCGGACGCCTGCCCGACTGGGTGCCGAAGGACTCCAGCGCCGCCTGGGCCAACCCCGGCCCGACCGAGCTGTACGCCTTCGACGGCTATCCGGGCGGCACCTGCAACGTGCACGCCGACCCGTCCGCCCCCAACCGCGCGCCGGACTGGGGCATCTACGGCAAGCCGGGCCCGAAGGCCGGCGCGCTGACCTCGCCCAACACGCCCGGCTTCGCGGCCGAACTGGGTTCCGGCTGGTTCGACTACTGGGGCTCGAACGGCACCTACCATTGCACCGCCGAGCGCCAGGGCAAGGGCTACCAGCGCGTGTTCTACGGCACCGACCTGATCAACCGCATCACCATCCACAACTTGTACATGGCCTTCGGCGGCACCTCCTGGGGCTGGCTGCCGGGGCCGAT
>JAKOOD010000271.1 GCA_022701635.1 Burkholderiaceae bacterium
AACCGAAGTTTCTCTCTCAGTACTGCAACCCTAGTCCGGCGGCCCTGAGGCGCCGATCTTTTTATCCTGTCAGCCCGCCATTTTTCGGTGCATTTTTATCCGCATATGCACCAGTCAAAAGCAGCGCACGCGATTCTAAATGCTTAATATTTCACAGCCGTTACAAGCACGTTCCTGCAAATTACGTCTTGTCTTTACTTAACAAAAGTCCAATATGCAGGAAGGCTCTGGGCGTGACAAATACGTTTTCTTTCAAAAATTTATAGCTTGCGCGAATAAGTTGATGAAAAAATAGGCAGTTAACGCATGCAAAGTGCGTTTCCCCTAGGGAAATGACACGGCGGGATTATAAGCGGTGCATACATCCCGAAAATCTTTTCGCTTGTTTTTTAGGCAAAGCGTGAGAGAAAGTGTGGGATTTGTAGCGGGAAGGCGACACAGGCCTTATAAGCATATGCGGTACGGGCACAGTCGACACCTTGCCGGCGCGCAGAAATGACAAGGCCGGCGACATCGCTGCCGCCGGCCTGCAGGAAAACCGGGCGCCCTGCCCCCGCTTTTCAGCGCTTGTCAGCGCTTCACGCTGGTGCGTTCGAGTGCCGCCATGCCGGCTTCGAAGCGCGCAAAACGTGCATCCAGCTGGCGCGTCAGGCGGGTCTTGTCGCTTGGGGCCAGGAAGCTGTAGCGGATGCTGTTGTACGACGCCTTCTTCAATTCCGCATAGCTCGGCTTGTAGCGGCTGGCGAACAGCACGTATTCGCCCGCCAGGTTATGCCGCGTCACGCCGGCGTCGTCGGTCGAGATCACGTAGGGCACGCCGTACCGGCGGTACAGGGTGACCGGGTGGTTGGCGCCCTGCACGCCACTGATGAAGGCGTTCGAGGTCAGGTTGATTTCGACCGGAATGTCCTTGTCGTGCATCGTCTTCATGATCGCCGGCGCGTTGGCTTCGTGCGCCAGGTCGATGCCGTGGCCGATGCGCTGGGCGCCGGCGATGTTCAGGGCCTGGTCGATGTGGAATTCCAGCCCTTCCGGCGGCACGTCGCCCAGCGCCAGTTCGCCGGCGTGCAGCGCGATCTTGACGTCCGGGTAGACCGACTTCAGGAAGCGGAACATCTTCATGTGCAGCGTGTAGTCGCGCATCGATACCATGTTGCTTTCCTGGCCGACGATGTTCACGCCCACGATCTTGCCTTCCCCCTTGCCGCCCTTGGCAGCCGACTTGAAACCGGCCAGCATCGAGGAAAACACTTGCGACGGGTTCAGCAGGCGCAGCACGTAGGTCTGGTAGCGCATGGTGAAGTTGTCGTCGTCGATGCCGGCGGCGGCTTCGTCGATCCTGGCGACGAAGTCGGCGATCCTGGCATTGAAACCTTCGTCGGCATCGAGCGTATTCATCCAGGCGCGCATCTGGGCGTCCAGCGCGGCGTCCTTGTCGGCATTCTTCCAGGCCTGGTCGTCGAATTCCTTGTTGACGACGAAGGGCGACATCTTGAGCATGGTCTCGATGTAGCTGACGTTTTCCCCGATCGCGCGGTTCTTGATCTCGACCAGGCCTTCGTGGAAGTTGGCGTTCGAGACCGGGCCGAAGTAGCCGAAGGTCTGGAAGAACTGGCGGTCCGGCGGCGGCTGCAGCGCACCGTGGTTGGCAAAGTCCTTGCTCGACCAGCGCTGCAGCAGTTCGCGGTAGGTGGCGTCGTCGGCGACCACCTCGGCCGTCGACAGGCAGTTGCGCGCCGCCGGCGCCTTGGCGCGCTCGGCCTCGATCGCGGCCTTGTCGGTCTCGACCCGGTAGGTATGCTTGTTGACGCAGAAGCCCTGCTTGTCGAGGAAGTCGACATAGGTTTCGGCGTAGAGCGCGCCCGAGTAATGGTGATGCAGGTCGCCGCCCTTCGGCATCTGCGAGAAGAACAGGGTCAGCTCGGCCGTCTTCGGTTCGCCGGCGACCAGCGCGGCATAGTGGCGCGCGGTGGCGGCTTCGTTGGCCGCAGGTGTTTTAACTGCGGCGTTGCTGCGCGCGCCGGCATGGGCGCTTGCCAGTGCGGCGAAAGCAATCAGCAAACTGCTGCTCAGGGTCTTCTGCATCATGGGGTGTTCTCGACTAGGTCAGTTGGACGGCGTAAAGGCAGGCGACCTCTCGTGTACGCACGCGCCGGCGGCATAGGTGGCGCGCACCGCGCGGTCGTCGCCCAGCAGGGCCAGCGCGAACAGCGTTTCCTCGAGCGACCCGGCATGCGCGGTACGGCGCGCCAGCAAGGGCGTCGCCTTGCGGTCGAGGACGATGAAGTCGGCTTCCGCGCCCGGCGCCAGCGTGCCGATCGTGCCTTCGAGTCCCATGCTGCGGGCGGCGCCCAGCGTCGCCAGGTAAAACATGCGCAACGCCGGGAGGTAACTGCCTTTCAATCGCGCAACTTTATACGCTTCATTCATGGTTTGCAACATCGAGAACGATGTGCCGGCCCCGACGTCGGTACCCAGCGCGACCATCGCCCCGGCGTCGTCGGCGCGTTTCATGTCGAACAGGCCGCTGCCGAGGAACAGGTTCGAGGTCGGGCAGTGGGCGATCGCCGAGCCGGTCTGCGCCAGGCGCGAGAAATCGGTGTCGTCGAGCCAGATGCAGTGGCCGAACATCGCGCGCGGACGCATCAGGCCATAGTGTTCGTAGACGTCGAGGTAGCTGCGGCGCTGCGGGAAAAGCTGGCCGACCCAGGCGCATTCGTCCTGGTTTTCCGAGACGTGGGTCTGGATGAAGGTGTCCGGATAGGCGCGCGCCAGTTCGCCGGTGGCGGCCAGCTGGGCTTCGGTCGAGGTCGGGGCGAAGCGCGGGGTGATCGCGTACATCGAGCGACCCTTGTTGTGCCAGCGCTGGATCAGGTCTTCGCTGTCGCGCAGGTCGGCAGTGTCCTGCAGGAAGTCCGGGCAGTTGCGGTCCATCAGCACCTTGCCGCCGGCCATGCGCAGCTTGCGCGCGGCGCTGGCCTCGAAGAAGGCCTCGGCCGATGCCTTGTGCACGCTGCAGTAGACCAGGGCCGTGGTGGTGCCGTTGCGCAGCAGTTCGTCGAGGAAGAACTCGGCGCCGGCGCGCGCGTGCGCCGGGTCGCCGAACTGGCGCTCGGTCGGGAAAGTGTAAGTGTCCAGCCACGGCAGCAGGCCCGGCGCCGGCGAGGCGATCATGTCGGTCTGCGGGAAATGCAGGTGGGTATCGATGAAGCCGGGGGTGATGATGTGGCCGCGGTAGTCGGCGACCGCGGTGCCGGGCGCCAGCGTCGGCGCCAGCGTGGCGTAGTCGCCGATGGCCTGGATACGGTCGCCCGCGACGAGCAGCAGGCCGTCCTCGATCCAGGTGTGCGCGTCGTCGGCAAAGGCCGGATCGGCGTGGAAGGTCAGCAGGCTCGCACGGTAGGCCTGCAGGGTAGGCGTTGGATTCGACATCAGATTCTTTCTTGTAAAGCGGCGGCTTCCCAGACCATCAGCAGCTGGGCGGCGACGGCGACGGCGATCACGGCCGGCAGCTTGCCGTCGATGCCGGGCACGCCGATCGGGCAGACCATGGCATCCAGGCGCGCGCGGCCGACGCCGCGTTCGAGCAGGCGGCGTTCGAACTGGATGCGCTTGGTGGCGGAGCCGATCAGGCCGAACCAGCCGTGGCCGGGTCGCTTGAGGATGGTTTCGGCCAGGCGCTGGTCGAGCGCGTGGCTGTGGGTCATGACGAGGAAGCTGGTCCCGGCGGGCGCATGCTGCGCCAGCGCTTCCGGGGTATCGGTCGCCTCGATCGCGACATTATGCGGTATTTGTGCGGGAAACAGGTCGTCGCGCTCGTCGACCCAGGTCACGCGGCACGGCAGGTCGGCCAGCGCGCGCACGATGGCGGCGCCGACGTGGCCGGCGCCGAACAGCATCAGGTGGGCACGCGGGGCGGCGGCCAGGTCGGCCAGCCAGCGGCGGCCGGTTTCGTCGCGCAGCACGTGGGTGCCCTGGGTGCCGTCGAAGGCGGGTACTGCCGTCGCACTGCCCTGCACGGTACGGCCGCCAGCATCCAGCAGTGCCAGGTCCGGCTGTCCGTCCAACGCCACCAGGCGCCAGCTGTCCTCGCGGCGGCGCGCCGCCAGCGCGGCCAGGTGCGCGCGGTCGGCCAGCTCGAAGGCCAGGTGCACGACGCCGCCGCAGCACTGGCCCAGGCTCGGGCCGAGCG